>VAYF01000257.1 GCA_005883885.1 Actinomycetota bacterium
CGACGACCGCGCGCACGTACCCGGGCTGACGGTCAGCCGTCTCGCCGACACGTCGAACGCGTCGTTCCTCTCGCGCGATCCGCAGCGGGGCGACTTCCAGCTCGGACGGGACCTGCCCGGGCCGGTGACCATCGGCGCGGCGGCCGACCTGTCGGCCTTCCGGGCCGGCGCCGTGCACCGCACGCGCGTCGTCGTCTGGGGCGACGCCGACTTCGCGACCGACGCGTACCTCGCCCAGGCGGGAAACTCCCGGCTGGTCGTGCAGGCCCTCGACTGGCTGACGATCGACGAGGACCTCGTCACCCTCTCGGCCAACCTCGCCGCCGACCGCCCCATCACGCTCACCACCGCGCGCCACCGGCAGGCGCTGCTTCTCTCCGCGGCGCTGGTGCCGGCCCTCTGGCTCCTCGCCGGCGCCACCGTCTGGCTCGTCCGCCGCCGGCGTTAGCGCCGACTTCGTGCGACATTTGTCGCGTGAGCGCGCGTCGGCGGTGGTCCCAGGTGAGAAAGTCGCCGGAAAAATCAATGCGGGCGGAGGTCGAGGATGGTGATGGTGGGGCCGACGAGGCCGACGTTGCCGGTGAGGGGGATGCGGCGCAGGCCCCACTGGGGGAGCAGGTCCCAGTCGTAGGCGAGGTGGCGGCGGGGGCCGATCACGGCGACCACGCGGCCCTTGGCGCGCAGCGCGTCGTACACGGCGACCTGCCGCCGGTAGCGGCGAGGCTCGCGCCGGTAGCGCTCCTCCTTGTACGAGCTGATGGCGACGTAGCACTCGCACTCGACGATCGGCGGCTCGGTGCCGAAGTCGTCGGTGCCGTCGGGGAGCGCGTACTGCTCGGCGCGGATCGGGCCGTCGAGCCGGCGGGCGGCGGCGGCGGCCACGAGACGGGTGTCGGTGGCGCCGGCGGCGCGGACGAGGCGGACATCGTCGAGCACGGCCGGTACCAGCGTGAGCCCGATCACGACCGCGAGCGCGATGCCGCCGGCGATACCGGTGCGCCGCGCCAGCCGGACGAGCGCGACGAGGGCGAGGCACGCGAGCAGCGGGACCACCACCAGCACGTAGTGCGGGAAGCGCACGCGTGAGGTGCCGACGAGCGCGAAGAGCGGGATCACGGCGGCGGCGGTGAGCCGCTGCGGGCGGGTTCCGCGCACGAAGACCCACACCGTGCCCACCACCGCGAGCGCGGTGACGCCGTAGCCCCAGTTCCCCGGGAGCGACTGGTGCAGGTGGAACCACCAGCCGTTGGCGCGGCTGTCGTAGCCGAGGTGACCGGTGGCCTGGTGGCCGAACTGCTTGCCGAGGTCGTGCCACATCTGCCCGGGCTGGGCGAACACGGCCGGCGCGCCCGCGACGAACCCGACGACCGTCGACGCGAGCAGGAGCCCGAGATGGTGGGCGCGCGGCAATCGACGGCCGTCCGCGTCGGGCCAGAGGATCGAGGTGACCGCGGCCACGCCGACCAGCACACCGATGTACTTGGTAGCCCCGGCCAGTCCGGCGAGCGCGCCGGCGCCCGCGAGCCACGGCCACCGGCGCGAGCGGTCGTAGGCGAAGGTCGCGAGCAGCGACCCGATCATGAACGCCAGCTGGAGGTGGTCGGGGTGGACGAGGCGGCTCGTGCGCACGCTGACGAACGACACCGCCACGAGCGCCGCCGCGGCCCACGCCAGCAGCCGCCGATCGCGCCGCTCGTCAGCGAGCTCGGCAGCCAGCAGGCCGGTGAGGAGCACGACCGCGAGCGAGATCGCGACGAACACCACGCGGCCGAACGCATACACGCCGCCGCGCGGCCGCAGCAGGGAGCTCGACACGGCGCGTACGGCGCGCAGCAAGACGCCCAGGAGCTCCAGCGACGCGGGAGGCCAGTCGTAGTGGCCGAGTGCGATGTGGCCGTGGAGGACGCGCAGGGCGCGGTCCATGATCGTGGGCTCGTCGGGACCGACGATCCGCGGCAGGTTGCCGTTCAGGTGGGGGAGGCGGAACGCGGCGGCGACGGCGACGACGACGAGGAGCCCCGCGAGCAGGACCGCGTCGAACCGGCGAGTGTCTTCCTCGGCCGGCACCGTTCGAGTTTAGGGTCGCGGCCCGTGCACGCCCTGTTCACCTACGGAGCCGGCGTGCCGCGCTACCTCGGGCTGTGGTTGGTGCTCACGCCGGTGCTCGTCGCCGGGCTGCTCGCGTTCGGCGTCCGCCGCGGCGCGGTGCTCGCGGTCGCGCTCACGACCCTCCCGAGCCTGACGCGCAACCCGCCGCAGTGGCTCGGCCCCGGCTTCCAGTACGTGATGATGGCCGTGCTCCTCGTCTACGTCACCGCGTGGCTGGTGACGCGCCTGCGAGCCGGCGCTCCGGCGCCAGTGCCCGTGCCCGCGCCCGCGCCCGTGCCGTGGAAGAAGGTGGTGGCGCTGGTCGCGCTCGCGCTCGCGCTGCGAGTGCCGCTTGCGTGGTGGGACCCGGGCATCTCCCAGATCGGGACCTCGACGGAGCTGGCCGACCGCCAGCTGCTCGCCGGCCACAACCCGTACACACGGCCGAACCGGTTCGCCGACGCGGGCACCTACCAGTACCCGGCGGGCACGTTGCTCCTGCACGCGCCCGCGGTGGCCCTCGTGCCGAAGAAGGTGGCGGGCGAGGAGCACGTGGGCGTGCGGCTCGTGCTGTGGCTCACCGAGGTGGCCGCGGTCGTGTTCCTCGCGTGGGCGGGCGCGCGCGCAGGCGCGGCGCGCGCCGGCCTCGTCGCCGCGTTCGC
>VAYF01000258.1 GCA_005883885.1 Actinomycetota bacterium
ACTCCTACCGGTCGCAGCCGCTGCACGTTCCTTACATCGCCGTTCTCGGGCTCGCTTCCGCCGTCGCCGCGTGGGGTGCGTGGCGGCGGTTCCAGCTGGACCGGAGCAGCCAGAGCTTCCTGCTCGCCGCTGCATTCGCCGGGCTCGGGCTCCTCTATCTCCCGCACGCGTTCTACAACCCGCACGTGGCGAACGACCCGGTCCATTTCTTCTTCGGGCCGGCGTCGCGTCTCGCGTTCGGCCTGTTCTTGATCGCCGCCATGGTCGATGTACCCGTGCCGCGCATGCTCGAGCGACCGGGGCTCGTCCTCACCATCCTCGCCGTGTCGTTCGCCGGGATCATCGACGTCACCGCCCACAGCGAGTGGGTGCGCCACTTCCTCGGCCCCGAGCCCTACGAGCGCAACGAGCTGTTCGAGAAGCTCGCGCTCGCCGCGCAGACGCTCGCCTTCCTGCTCGTGGGCCTCAGATGGCTGCGAACGCGGCGCCCCTTCCTCGCGACGCTGGTGGCGGCGTCGGTCGCGATGTGGATCGGCGACTTCCTCATGGTGACGGCCGACGGCTGGCAGGGCCGGTGGTGGCTCGGGCACCTCGGCCTGCTGGAGGCGGCGGCGATCCTGCTGCTCGGCTCGTCGAACCGTCTGGTGCGCGCCATCGACCGCGACGAGCTCGTGCTCCACTACCAGCCGAAGATCGAGCTCCAGACCGGACGCCTTGTAGGCGTAGAGGCGCTCGTGCGCTGGCAACATCCCGAGCGCGGACTGATGGCCCCTGCGCTGTTCATGTCCGCCGTCGAGTCCACCGGCATGATCCGGCCGTTCACGCGATGGTCGATCCAAGAGGCCCTCCGCCAGCACATGAGCTGGCGCGACGACGGCCTCGACATCCCGGTCGCGGTGAACCTTTCGGCGCGCCTGCTCGACGACCACGCCGTCGTCGCGATGGTCCGCGAGGAGCTCGACGCACTCGGCCTCGCGCCCGGCGTCCTCGAGCTGGAGCTCACCGAGACCGCGGTGGTCGCCGACGTCGACCACTCGCTCGCCGTGCTCGACGCGCTGGCTGCGATGGGCGTACGCCTGGCGGTAGACGACTACGGCACCGGGTACTCGTCGCTCGGCTACCTCAAGCGGCTTCCCGTTGTCGAGATCAAGATCGACAAGGGGTTCGTGAGTGAGCTGACGGCCGACGACAACGACTTCGTCATCGTGCGCTCGACGATCGGCCTCGCGCACGGGCTCGGCAAGATCGTCGTGGCCGAGGGTGTCGAACGCGAGGAGACGGCGCGGGTGCTGACGGGCCTCGGCTGCGACGTCGCCCAGGGCTACTACTACGCGCGACCACTTCCACCGCGCGAGCTGCTCGCATGGGCTCGCCGATGGGAGGATCAGCGCGTGGTCGAGGTCGTCCCCCGGTAGCTCGACGACGACCCGTGGGCGACGCGGGCGCCCGACGTGCGCTGCTGCTCATCCGACACCGAGATCGGCGGGCTGATGGGCAGCCTCCTCAGGTTCGGTACCGAAGGGTGCACGAGTCCCGCGGGACCGACGGCGAAGGCCCGCAGCACGTTTCCGGTCACGCGCTGCAGCGTCTCGGGGTAATGGCCACCCGCGTTGACGGGGCAGCTGCCCACGAGGGCGCAGATCCACCAGTTGGTACCGGTCGCGAACACGCCCGCACCGCTCGGGGCCGTGTAATAGCTCATGTCCGAGTAGCTCGACTTCCCGTGACAGCGCACGGGTGAGTGCGCCAGCACCTCGATCGAGTGCGGCGTGACCACCGACGGCTGCACGCGGTCGTACTCGGGACCCACGAGGTTCGGGACGTGGTCGCCGTCGGCCAGCCCCGTGCCGGCGAAGACCCACGCCGAGCCCTCGGTGACCACCATGTCGGCCTTCACCGGGTTGCACTCGTAGAGGTCGCCGACGAGGTCGCTCTCGGGACGGCTCAGCGGCGCCTGCCGCCAGTCGGCGGTGACCTCCGAGCGGTCGATGCGCAGCAACGGATCCTCGCCAGCGCGCTTGTAGTTCACCTCGTGGCGATCGGCGCCGAGCGGCGACGGCTCGAAGCGGATGTGGCGAAAGACGGCGTTGGCGCCGAAGAAGGCGAGGTTGACGCCGCGGTCGCGAGCGGCGGTCGCGCCCAACCGCATCGACGTCGACCAGTACTCGTCGTGACCGAGGGACAGCAGCGCGCGCTGCCCGAGCAGCCAGTCGCGACGTTCGTGCAGATCGACGTCGGTCCAGTACGCGAGGTCGAGCCCGAGCGACTCTGCGAAGGCGACGAGTGGGTACTCGGTGCCGAGGAAGCTGCCCGACCCGTCGCCCGCGTACGGCCGGTCGAAGGAGACGACGCGCGACCGGTGGGCGAAGTCCCTGCCCCGGCCGGCCGGGCCCTCGTAGAGGTCGGCACCGCCCCACAGGTTGTAGGCCTGCCAGGTGGTGACGCCGTTGAGCAGCACCAGCGCGCCCTTGGCGTCGTCGTCGCGCACTGTGAGGGGCACGTAGCGCGCGGCGCCGTCGCTTCCGACCAGCTTGAAGAGGTAGTCGCCCGGCGGCCAGTCGGGCCCGACGGCGACGACCAGCGACGGGCGCCAATGGGCCTCGACCATGTGTGTGCGCGCGTCGCGGACGGGTTCGGGTTGGCGCGCGCCGACGAGCGTGCCCGACTGCCACACCAGTCGGGCGCCGGCGCCGCCGTAGTAGCCCATCCGGTACGCCTCCACATGGAACGTCGAGGCGTG
>VAYF01000125.1 GCA_005883885.1 Actinomycetota bacterium
CCCCCGGAGCAGGTTCATCGCGACCATCGAGAACTGCAGCGACGCTCCGCCCTGACAGAACACGACGTGGTACCCATCGGGGACCCCGAGCAGGTCGTGGAGGTTCAAGCCGGTCTCCTCGATCACGGACGTGAACCAGGGGCTCCGATGGCCGACCTCTAACGGGGAGGCGCCCACGCCGGGGAGCGACACGATGTCCTGCCGCGCTCGTTCCAGGACCGGGAGCGGCAAGATCGCAGGACCGGCGGCGAAG
>VAYF01000126.1 GCA_005883885.1 Actinomycetota bacterium
AAGATCGAACCGGTGGACGGTGATGCCCCGGGGCTCGAGGAGCGACGCCAGCTGTTCGGCCCCGGCGGCGTTCGTCCGATAGCCGACCCCCACCAACAGCGTGACGTCGTCCAGGAAGACGAGATCACCACCCTCCGCCGTTGCGGGAGGCTCCAGCGCGGCCAGCACGGGCACGCCCGAAGCTTCCAGGTCCCGCGCCACGGCCCGCGGCTCCGAGCGTCGCTTCACCTTTCCGGGCCGAAGCATGATCGCTCCGTCGTCAAGGACGAGCACCGGATCGTAGGCGTAGATCGCGTCCGGGTCGCCGGGGACCGGGGTGGCGCCGGTGATGACCTCGGCGCCGGCGTCGGCCAGTTGCTCGCGGAAGGCCAGGTGTTCGCGTCCGATCGAGCGTGGGTCGGGAGCATGATGCCAGCCGAAGGCCTCCCATGATGCGAGGCTGCGTGTATCGGGCGGGCGAACGTAGACGCGACGCAGGACCCCGTACCCGTTCATCGGATGATGCGAGATCGCAGAGCCCGCACCTTAGCGCTTGTGCCGGTGGCTCTGACCGTTCTGGCTCGCGTGCGCCGCGCTGTTGCCACGCTGCGATGCGTGATCGTGCGCGGCGGCGCTGTTCCCGCGGGTGCCCCCCTGGTTGGATCCCGCATCGTGCGACCCGATCTGACCGGGAGGCCCTCCGAACGGGTTATGCAGGGCCGAGCGGCCCGGCATCGGTGAGCCCCCGCCGCCCCCCCCGCCAGGGCCTCCGCCACCGCCGGTCCCGCCACCGCCGGTCCCGCCACCGCCGGGGCTGCTACCACCGCCCGCGTGCGATCCGCCGTTCCCTGGCGCGACCGGACCGCTCGGTGGGATGGGGATCACGCCGGCCGTCCGGGTGAAGATGCCGGCCTGACCGACGCCCCCGGCGAGCGGCGCGCCGGGCGCCGGGACGACGGCGGCACGTGGTTCCTGGACGAAGCCGGCAGCCGAGAGGATCCCCTGATGCCCTCCGTTTCCTCCGAGCGTGAGCGCGATCACGACCGCGCTCGCGGCGACCGCACCACCGAGGGCGATCACGCCCAAACGGCGGTTCCAGTCGCCTTCGCCGGCAGGCGCGAGCTGGGCGGTGGCTCCCTCACGGCTCGTGATCGGCCCCGCCACGCTCTCGCCCATCGTGCTCGCCCAGGCGGCGGGGGGCATGCTCAGCGCCGAGAGCGGTAGGACCGGCGCGAGGTCCCCGTCCGCCAGGTCGCCCGCCGGTTGCCCGGCGGTTCCGACGGGGTCAGACGGTGAGGCGCCCGCGTCGACGGATCCCGGGTCCCCGACCGGGTGCAGATGCTGTCCGCGGCGCTGGAGCTCGGTCACGCTGGGATGCTTCGCCGGGGGAGCGTCGCGCACCTCGAACTCCTCGCGGATGTCTGCGGGGTCCTTCCTCACCCTGTCGGTCCAGTCGGACGTGATCACGCTCTCCCGCGGCGCCGCCATCGTGCCGACCGCCCTCGCGACCGTCGGACCCAAGGAGCGCAGGACGTCGCCCGGATCGACCCGGGCGTAGCCGCCGATGGGGACCACGGCGCCGGGCCAGACGAGGATCACCTTGGCCCCCGGCGAAACGTCGTGCGTCATCTGGACGGCGGTCGCGCCGATCCCATCGTCCAACACGACGACGTCGGGCCGATGGAGGGCGAGGACGCGCGCGAGCTCGGCCGCGCTCGAGGCCTGAGCCACGACGTCGTAGCCCTCGGATTCCAGCACGAAACGCAAGAACCCCATGCGTGCGGATCGTCCTTCGCCTACGACGATCCGGACCCGGTGTCGGCTCATCTCCCCCCCAAGGAGCGCTATCCGGCCCGGGGATCACCCCGAACGTGGGTAGCGTACCCCGGGCCAAGGGTCCCAACCACGTCCGGATGGCTGCGACCGACCGACCCGAAGGAGCGACCGTCGTAGGTCGATGGACTCGCCACCCAGGTGACTGTGGAGAGGCTCACGAGGACGGGCGATCGCAGGCTGCGCCGCGAGGGGTGGGACACTGCACGTATGGATGCCGCTGCCTTCCGATCCCTCCTGGCCGAGGGGCCGCTCCTCGCGGACGGCGGCATGGGCACGTCGCTGATCGCCCGCGGGATCCCCGTCGACGCGTGCATGGAGGAGTTGAACGTGCGGGCGCCGACGCGCGTGGCGGAGATCCACGCGTCGTTCGTCGGCGCCGGTGCCCGCCTCGTCCTCACGAACACGTTCGGTGCGAACCGATACCGCCTGGAGCGACACGGGCTCGCCGACCGGTTCGCCGAGCTGTGCGGCGCCGGCGTCGCGCTCGCGCGCGACGCCGGCGCCCCGATCGTCGCGGGTTCGATGGGCCCATTGGGCATCCGCCTCCAGCCGTACGGACGGGTGCATCCGGAGGATGCGTTCGCCGCGTACCGCGAACAGGCCGCCGCCCTCGCGGACGCGGGCGTCGACCTGCTCGTGGTCGAGACCCAGAGCGACCTGCGGGAGCTCGAGCAGGGCGTGCTCGCCGCGCGCGACGTCGCGCCGGACGTCGCGCTCATCGCGAGCGCGACGTTCACCCGCGACGATCGGACCCTCTTGGGGTCGCCGCCCGATGAGGTCGCGCAGGCGGTGGTCGCCCTCGGCGTCGACGCGCTCGGCGTGAACTGCGGCGAGGGCCCCGCCCAGGTCCTGCGGATCGTGCGGGCGATGCGGCGCACCGCCGCCGGCGCCGGCGTGCCGATCGTCGCCCGGCCAAACGCCGGAGGGCCTGCGGAGGTCGGTGGACGCTTCGTGTATCCGGCGACGCCGGAGTACTTCGGGGAGATCGCACAGGCGTTGTTGGACGACGGCGTCGCGGTCGTCGGCGGTTGCTGCGGCACGGGGCCCGCGCACACGACCGCGATCGGCACCGCGCTGCGCGATCGTGCGCCGCACGCCCGGATCGAGTTCCCCGAGGCGGACCACGGCGAGCGGATCCTCGACGTCGTGACGGTCGCGCCGCCGACGAAGCTGGAGGCCAAGCTCGCGACCGGTCACTTCGTCGTGACGGTCGAGATGGAACCGCCTCGGTCGTTCAATGCCGCTCGGCTGGTCGCCGCGGCGGAGACGCTCCGCGACGCCGGCGCCGACGCGATCGACGTCGCGGACTCGCCCATGGCCAAGATGCGGATGAGCGCCTGGGCGGCCTGCCGCCTGATCCACGAGCAGGCGGAGATCGAAACGGTCCTGCATTTCCCGACCCGGGGCCGGAACCTCCTACGGCTGCAGGGCGATCTCCTGGGTGCGTACGCGCTGGGCATCCGGAACCTCTTCGTGTGCGTCGGGGACCCCGTGACGATCGGCGAGTACCCGCACGGGTCGAACAACGTCGACGTCACCGCGACCGGGCTGCTCTCCATGATCACGCACGCCTTCAACGCCGGCGTGGATCGGTCGGGGACCTCGATCGGCGCGCCGACGTCGTTCTTCGCCGGTGCCGCGGTCGCCCCGAGCGCACCCGACCTGGAACGGGAGGCCCGCCTGCTGGCGCGGAAGGCCGAGGCGGGTGCGCGCTTCGTCCTCACACAGCCGTTCTATTCGATCGACCCGCTGCTCGCGCTCCGGGAGACCTACGAGAAGATCGCCGGCGAGCCCCTCACGGTTCCCGTGGTCGCCGGGGTGCTCCCCCTCATGACGAGCCGGCACGCCGAGTTCCTCCATAACGAGGTCCCCGGGATCGAGATCCCGGAGGCCGCCCGCGACCGGATGCGATCGGCGGGCGATGACGACGAGAAGGCGTGGGGGGAAGGCGCGGCGATGGCCGTCGAACTGATCGCGGCGCTCCGGGAGGAGGAGGTGGCCGGGATCTACCTGATGCCGCAGTTCGGCCGGTACGACCGGGCCGCGGAGGTGGTCGAGGCCGCCCGCGGAGCGGCTACGATGTGAGCTCCGAGCGTTCCGGCCGAGTCGATCCACCGCTGCGGGACCCCATACACGCCGTGTCCGAAACCGCCGAGCAGACGCACGCGCTGCACCCCGTCCTCGACGCGCTGTTCGCTCGCATCCAGGCCGAGGCTTCCACCGATCGGCGGGACGCCCTCACCGCGTTCGCGAGGGCGTTCCTGCGGCGGCTCTCCGATGAGGAGCTTGAGCACCATGGGGCCGACCTCCTGTTCTCGATGGTCTCCTCGGCGTTCGCCTTCGCTGACCAGCGCGGGAACGAGCCGGCGGCGGTCCGCGTGTTCGTGCCCACGGACGCCGATGAGGGGTACGGGTCGGTTGGCACGATCGTCGAGACGAACACGGACGACTCGCCGTTCCTGGTGGATTCCGTGAGCGAGGAACTCGCGGCGCGCGAGCTCCGGGTCCGGGTCTTGGTCCACCCGGTGGTCGGAACCGTTCGCGACGAGCGCGGTCGGATCGAGCGGGTGTTGTCGGGCCGGGACGCATCGCACCGCGAGTCCGTGATGCACTACGAGCTCGAACGCCGCCTCGGCGCGACCGAGCGCGCCGATCTGGAACGGAAGATCGCCGAGATCCTGCACGACGTGCACCTCGTGGTTCGCGACTTCGAACCGATGCAGGAGCGCACCCGGCACATGATGGACCTCGCTCGAGCCGCCGCCGGCCGCTACACCCCCGAGGAGGTGAGCGGCACCGTCGACTTCCTGGACTGGCTGCTCCAGCTCAACTTCGTCCTGCTGGGCTATCGCGAGTACGACCTGCTCGACCTCCCCGAAGGGCGAGCGATCCGGGCGACCGAGGGTTCCGGGCTCGGGATCCTGTCCGACGTCTCGAGGAGCACGTTCGCGGGCCTCACCGCGCTCGACAGCCTTCCCTCGTACATCCGTCAGCGGATCGAGGACGGGGATCTGCTCGTGATCTCGAAGACGAAGGCCTACTCGACCGTCCATCGCCGAGCCCGGATGGACTACGTGGGGGTGCGCAAGGTCTCGCCCGACGGACGGATCACCGGCGAGGCGCGGCTGATCGGCCTGTTCACGTCGAAGGCGTACATGGAGCCTGCCACCAAGACCCCCCTGCTGCACCACAAGCTCGAGCAGATCCTGGCGGCCGAGGATCTGATCCCGGGGTCGCACGACTACAAGACGGTCGTCGAGCTCTTCGGGACCTTCCCGAAGGACGAGCTGTTCCAGGGATCGGCCGAAGAGCTCCGAACGCTCGTCGTCGGTCTGTTGCAGTTCGAGGAGCAGGCCGGGATCCGGGTCCTGATCCGGAAGGACCTCTTCGGTCGCCAGGTGTCGATCGTCGTCGCGCTACCGCGTGAGCGGTTCACCGCGAGGCTCCGCAAACGCCTGCAGGCCATGTTCATGGAGCGCTTCCACGGCGTCACCGTGGACTACCACCTCTCCCTGGGGGAGACCGAGTCCGCCAAGATCTTCTTCACCGTGCACGTCGAGGCGGGCGAGCAGATCCCCGAGATCCCGCACGAGGAACTGGAAGCGGAGGTCGAACGGCTCGCGCGGACCTGGGACGACGACCTCGCCGACGCGCTGGCCGCGCGGCTCGGCGAGCAGCGTGGCCGCGCACTCGCCGCGACCTACGCACCACGTTTCCCCGATAACTACAAGACCTCCGACACCGACTGGGCGCTGGCCGTCGACGACGTGCTGAACGTGGAAGAGCTGGCCTCGTCGCCGGACGGCTTCGTGGTCGGGATCGGCAACGAGTCGTCGGGCGAGCGCCTCACGCGGGTGCGCCTCTACAAGACCGGAGGCAAGGTCGACCTTTCGGCATTCATGCCGTTGCTCGAGTCGCTCGGTCTCCGGGTCGTCGAGGAGATCCCGGTCCACCTGGAAGGCGAAGGCCGGGTCTTCGTCCACGACTTCGGCGTCCTGGACGCCCGTGGCGCGGTGCTCGACCTCGAGGGCGCTGCCGAGGCGGTCCGCGACGCGATCGGCGCGATGTGGCGCGGCGAGGCGGAGGTGGATTCCCTCAACCGCTTGGTGATCGTGGGCGGTCTGACCTGGAGGCAGATCCACGTCCTCCGCGCGTACCGCACGTATCGGATGCGGGTCTCCGCGCGATTCACGGAGGAGTACCGCAACGATGCGATGGCCGCCTACCCGCAGATCGCCGCGCGGCTCGTCGACCTGTTCGAGGCGAAGTTCGATCCGGTTCGCGACGCTCCCGGAGAGGAGGCGGCGGCGATCAGGGACCAGGTCGTGCAGGATCTGCAAGGGGTCGCGTCGCTCGACCAGGACCTGATCCTGCGCTCGCTCCTCGGCACGATCGAGGCCACCGTGCGCACGAACGCCTACCGGCCGGACCGGCTCGCCCTCGCCATCAAGCTGCGGTCGGCGGACGTTCCCGAGATGCCGAAGCCGTTCCCCCTGTTCGAGGTCTTCGTGTATTCGCCGGCGATGGAGGCGATCCATCTGCGGGCCGGCATGGTCGCGCGCGGTGGCATCCGGTGGTCCGACCGGAAGGAGGACTACCGGACCGAGGTCCTCGGCCTGATGAAGGCCCAGAAGGTCAAGAACGCGATCATCGTGCCGGACGGATCCAAGGGCGGCTTCATCCTGAAACGCCGGCCCGGCACACCGGACGAGCTCAAGGCGGAGGTGCTCGCCCAGTACGTGACGTTCATGCACGGGCTCCTGGATCTCACGGACAACTACGTCCAGGGAGCGGTCGTGCATCCATCGGGTGTCCGCGCGCTCGACGGGCCCGACACGTACCTCGTGGTGGCCGCGGACAAGGGGACGGCGACGTTCTCGGATACGGCGAACGCGGTGAGCGAGCGGTACGGGTTCTGGCTCGGGGACGCGTTCGCCAGCGGCGGTTCCGCGGGATTCGATCACAAGGCGCTCGGCATCACCGCCCGCGGCGCGTGGGAATCGGTCAAGCGGCACTTCCGGCAGCTGGGGGTCGACGTCCTGCGCGATCCGTTCACGGCGGTCGGGATCGGCGACATGTCCGGCGACGTCTTCGGCAACGGCATGCTCTACACGGACGCGATCGAGCTGGTCGCGGCGTTCGACCACCGGCACGTCTTCCTCGACCCGAACCCCGACCCGGCCACCTCGTTCGCGGAACGCAAGCGGCTGTTCCAGCTGCCCGGCTCGTCGTGGAACGACTACGACCGATCGCTGCTCTCGGAGGGCGGGAACGTGGTGGATCGAGCGGCGAAGAGCGTGACGCCCTCGCCCGAGGTCCGAGCGGTCCTCGGGATCCCGCCGGAGGTGCCCGTCGGCATGACCCCGGCCGAGCTGATCCGGTGGATCCTGAAGGCTCCCGTCGATCTGCTCTGGAACGGCGGGATCGGGACCTACGTGAAGTCGTCGGAGGAGACCCACGAGGACGCCGGCGACCGGATGAACGACGGTCTGCGGGTCGATGGGCGGGATCTTCGCACGAGGGTCGTCGGCGAGGGAGGGAACCTCGGGTTCACGCAACGCGGACGGATCGAGTACGCCAGGTCGGGCGGGCGCATCAACACCGATTTCATCGACAACTCCGCGGGCGTCGACACCTCCGACCACGAAGTGAACTGGAAGATCCTGCTGGGGCTCGCGATCGCGCGAGGCGAGCTCACGCTCGAGGGAAGGAACCGGGTGCTCGAGGCGTGTGCCCCCGACGTCGTCGCGCACGTGCTCTACGACAACTTCCTCCAAGCGCAGATCCTCTCGCAGGAGGAGGAGCAATCCTCCCAACGGATCGAGGCCTACGAGGACCTGATGCAACAGCTCGAGGCCGAGGGTGAGCTGGAACGGGCCGTCGAGTTCCTGCCGACGACCGACGAGATGACGGAGCGCCGCACGAACGCGGCAGGCATGACGCGCCCGGAGCTGTCGGTCCTGCTCGCGTACGCGAAGCGCTCCGTGTTCCGGGCGCTCCTGCAGAGCGAGCTGCCGGACACCGACTACCTCGTTGCGGATCTGGCTCGGTACTTCCCGCCCGCGATCGTCGAGGGGTTCGGCCACCTCCTCGCGGAGCACCCGCTGAAGCGGGAGATCATCGCCACGATGGCCTCCAACGACGTCGTGAACTCGCAAGGCATCACGTTCGTCTCGCGGATGGTCGCCGAGATCGGCGCGCATCCCGCCGATGTCGTCCGGGCGTTCCGGATCGCGCGCGACGTGACCGGAGCCGTCGCCCGCTGGGAAGAGATCGAGAAGCTGGACGGCGTCGTCGACCCCGTCGTGCAGAACGATCTCCTGTCCGGCGTGGACTGGCTGGTCGAGATGACCTCGCGGTGGTACCTCGTCCAGGCCGCGGGCCAGCGGCTGTCCGATGCGGTGGACGCGTCGCGCGATTCGTTCGCCGAGCTCGCGTCACAGATCGACCAGATCGGTCCGGAGGCGTGGCGCAAGGAGCACGAGCAGATCGCGGAGCGCTTGATCGCGGAGGGTGTTCCCGCACCGCTCGCCCGTCGCACCGCGTTCCAGGGCGAGTTGGTCCACGCACCGGATATCATCGCCGTCTCCCACGCCACGGGTCGGGCCCCGCTGGAGGTCGCGCGCGGGTTCTTCGTCTTGGGAGAGCGACTGCAACTCGACTGGCTCGAGAACCGGCTGGAAGCGCTGCCGGCGGGGACCCGGTGGCAGCGCTGGGCACGACAGTCCATGGAGGACGACCTGTTCTCGCTGCGACGCTCGCTCTGTGAACGGGCACTCGAGCTGGCCGGCGGAGCGCCGATCGACGAGGCGATCGACGGCTTCCTCGCGTCCCGCGAGGAAGCCGTCGCCCGCCTCCAACGGTTCCTTCGATCCCTCGGGATCGAGGGCGTCACCGACCTCTCCCAGCTCACCGTCGCGCTCCGGCAGATCCGCGCCCTGGTCGGCTGAGCCGATCGGGGCTGCGGGAGCGGGACGTGTCGACCGTCGAGCGCGTCAGATCGCGGGGTGCCATGCAGCCGGCCCGCCGGGCTCCGGGGAGACGTGGCCGAAGGCCCGTCGTCCGACCCGGCCCACCAGTCGGGGTGCGCGAGCTGCATCGGGTGGTTCCACGTGTCGGCCGACAACAGGGCGCGCGAGCCGCCGCTCGCGATCCGAAGGACCTGGTGCCCGGGCGTGTGACCGGGCGCGTGGTGGAGCTCGATCAGCTCGCTGATGCGATGGTCCCCATCCACCAGCTCCAGGGCGCCGGCCCGCTCGAGGGGAGCCACCAAGCGCTCGAACGAGCTCGGCTCGTCCCCTTCCGCCGAACGACGCATCCAGACATGATCAGCGCGTTGGAGCAGGTGGCGCGCCCGAGGGAACGCCGGCGCCCCATTGCGGTCGAGGATGCCGCCGATGTGGTCGTCGTGCGCGTGGCTGAGCGCGACCACGTCGATCGCGTCCGGTTCCACGCCCATCTCCGCCAGCGCGGTCGGTGCGGCGCCCGGCTCGGGGCACCAATCCATCGCCGGCGACGTCTCCGGTCCGACCCCGGTGTCGAGGAGCAGGAGACCGCCGGGATGACGGATCAGCCAGACGCGCACGCGGAGCCGCCAGGCGTCGCCATCTCCGTAGACGTTCGGGTATCGGTCTTTCCCGGCGAGGATCGCGTTGGCAGGTGCACCTGGGAACGCGTCCGCGATCGGCTCGTCGTTCACGTCGACATCGAGCAGAGAGACGATCTCGACGTCGCCGACGGCGATGTTTTCGTGCGGCACGGGCCCGAACCTATCACCCGTGTACGCTCGGAGCGGCTCGGCGTCGGAGGGGATGCTTCCCGGGAGGAACCATGACGGCAACGCTCCGTGGCACCGCGCGCGTGATCGCAGCGTGCACGCTCGCGACGCTGATGACGGGCTGCGTCAAGGTCGACCTGAACATGCAGCTGCACGGCGACAACACGGTCAGCGGGACGATGGTCTTCGCGGTCAGTCGGGACCTCCTCGCCCTCACGGGCTCGTCCGCCGACGACCTGCTGGGGCAGATCACCGCGAGCGCCGGTCCGCTTCCCGCCGGGGTGGGGTTCCAACAGTCCGCCTACGCGGACGACCGGTTCGAGGGCAAGACGTATGCCTTCGAGGACGTTCCGATCGATGTGTTCACCCGAGGCACCACCGCCGGAGGGTCGATCGCGATCCAGCGGGTGGGCGACACGTTCCAGGTCAACGGGGAGATCGATCTGACCCCCGCCTCGACCGGGCCGCTCCAACCGGGCGCAACCCAGCTCGCCAAGGACATGGACCTCCGGATCGCCATCACGTTCCCGGGTCCCGTGTCCCAGCAGTCCGGCGGCACGATCAGCGGCACGACCGTCACATGGACGCCCGCGTTCGGCCAGAAGACCGAGATCCGGGCGACCGGGAGCGCGATCGGGAGCGGCGGCCATGACGCGCTGCTGTGGGTCCTGATCGGGCTGGCGATCCTCCTCGTGGTCCTGGTGGTGCTGATCCTCATCCGCAGCAGGCGGAACCGGAGCGTCCCCGGAGCGGGTCAGGCCGCGGCCTCCGCGACGCCGACGCCTCCCGCTCCGACCGATCCACCGATGCAGCCACCGGCATCGGGCTGAGGGGTCGCCGTCACAGCACGGCGGATTCGATCACCAGATCGCCCTCGACGAACCGCGATGGCCGGAGCGGGCGCAGATCGAACGTCTCGCTTCGCCCGCGGGCGACGAGCTCGGTGATCGCCCGCCCGGCGGCCGGGGCGTGCATCAGCCCGTGCCCACCGAACCCGACGCAGTGGAGGAAGCCCGGGACACCCGGATCCTCACCGACGATCGCGTGGTGGTCAGGCGTCTCCGGATACAGTCCCGCCCAACACTGCGATGGATCGATCGGCAGATCGAGGATCGACGGGAACCGGTTGGGGAGCCTGGCGGCCAGCGCGGGCAGGAAGGCCGGGTCGACCGACGTGTCCCACCCGGGCGGATCGTCGGGGTCGGCGTACGCGATGACCCATCCGCCGGCGGGCTCACGTCGCACGAGGACGCCGGTGTCCACGTCCACCGTCATCGGCGTGAGCCCGCCGGCGCCGTCGGGGTCCATCACGTGGGCGAGGTTGCGACGGACGGGCTCGACCGGGACGTCGCCGCCCACGAGTCGCGCCACCGCACGCGCCGCGGTTCCGGCAGCGTTCACGACGGCGTCGGCGCGCAGATCGCGCTGGGCATGCCGGATCACGAAGCCGCGTTCGATGGCGCCCACGGCGGCGCGCAGGAGGATCGTGGCACCCTCCGCGCGGGCATCGGCGACGAGCGCCGCGACCAGCCCCGCCGGATCGAGGAAGCCGTCGCGAGCGTGGAACGTCCCGCCGCGGATCCCCTCCGTCCTGACGAACGGAACCATCGAGGCGATCTCGTCCGGCTCGAGCCACCGGGTCTCGACGCCGAGGCGGCGCTGGAGCTCGGCGGCATCGCGCAACCTTCGCTCGCTCGCCTCTGCCCCGGCCAGCATCAGGTAGCCCGTCTGATGGAGGCCAAGCCCTCCGACGGTCCGTTCGAGCGTCTCCAACTCCGCGATCGAGAATCGCGAGAAGGCGATGTTGATCTCGGTCGTGAACTGCGCCCGGATGCCGCCGTTGGCGAGGGCCGAGGAGCCTCTGCCGATGGTCGGCGCCGCCTCGAGCACGGTCACGTCGAACCCGGCTCGGGCCAGCTCGCGTGCGCACGACAGGCCGATCACGCCGGCGCCGATCACGGCAACGTGGGTCCGGCTCGCCATCCGCCCACGCTACTCGAGCGAACCCGGGTCAGCGGCGGAAGCGCCCGCGCTTCTTCTTCTCGGCCTCGGAGCTGGCAGCGAACGCCTCGGCGATCGGCGGCGGGAGCGGCCGTTCCTCTTCGATGATCTCGCGCTCGTCTCCGATGGGCTCCCGCTCCGACGCAGCCTCGGGTCCGGGCCCGGGCTCGTCATCCTCTTCGATGACGGGCTCGGTCACCGGCTCGTCCTCGGGAACGAGGTCCGCGTCGTCGTCCTTCTCGGGCGAGGGGGCGTCGCTCTCCGGCGACAGGTTCCGGAACACGGCGGCTGCTTGCGCCGACGCGCCGGTGCGATCGAGGAGCCGGAACGCGCGACGTTCGAACGGCTGAGCCTCGTTCGGCCGGCCGGACAAGCGGAGGACCTCGGCGAGATGCAGCAGGGCGTTGGCACGCAGATCCGACGAGTCCGTCTGCTCCGCGAGGGACACGGCCTGGCGGCCGAGCCGATCGGCGCGCTCGACGTCGCCGAGCCGCACGAGCGCTCGCGCCCGTGCCGTCCGCCAGCCGACCAGCGCCGTCGGATCGGTCGCCCACGTCTCCGCAACGTCGGCGAGGGCCATGGCTTCCTCGACCCGATCCTCGGTCGCGAGCACGAGGTTCGCCCACGAGGCGGCGATGCTCGCCCGAAGGCGGTCGTCCCGCGCGTGCGCGGCGGCGGCGAGGGCTCGCTGGATCGGTGGCTCGGCGGCGTGGAACTCGCCGGCGAGCCAGCCGATCACGCCGGCGCGATGCAGGGCGACGGCGAGGTCCGCGCCGGCCACCAGCCCCTCGGCCGTCGCGATCGCGTCCGCGATCAGTGCTCGCGCTTCGTCGAAGCGTCCTTGCCGTGCGAGGAGCACGGCGTGGACGCCCGCGAGATCCTGCTCGGTCAGGGGATGTCCCGCGGCGTCGGCTCGCAGCCGCTCGCACCGCGCGATCGCGCGCTCGACGGGCATCGGCCCGTCGAGGAGCGCCCGCCCGATCCCCCGCAGCGCGCGCGCCGCCTCGATCGGGTGCCCCGAGGCGCGTGCCCGCTCGGCAGCTTCGCTCAGATCGTCCACGACCGCCGCGGCGTGACCGCGGGCGGCGTGGACCCGCCCGCGGAGGGCCGCGGCGCACGCCAGGCCCCATCCGTCCTCGAGCTCGGCGGATCGCTCGTACGCCTCATCGGCGACCGCCCGCGCGGCGTCCAACGTGGTCCGGTCGATCGAGGCGCGGAGCGAGGCGCGGAGGATCCGTACACGGTGATCGATGCCATCGCCCGGGACGCCCACGGTCGCCGCCATCGCAGCGTTGATCGCGGCCTCGGCCTCGTGGAGGCGCCCGGTCTCGACCTCGTGTGCGGCCGCGCGGAGCAGGAGCTCGGCGCGGAGCGGGTCGCTCTTCTCGACGAGGACGGCCACCCGTCGTTCCAGGATCGCCGCGCCGGCGTCGTCGCCGACATCCGCCGCGTGCTCCGCGGCGATGCTGAGCAGGTCGATCGCGTCGACCCGATCGGGATCGTCCGCCGCCGCGTTCCCTCGGAGCAGGACGGCCGCGGCGAGGTGGGTTCCGGCGGCGCCGGCGTGCCGGCGCCGCCGGGGACCCGCCGCGTCCAGCTCGGTCCGGGCGGATCGGACGTGGGCATCGGCGGCCGTGGCCGGCGGGACGCCGGCCGCGGCCGCCTCCCGCACCAGCGGGTGGACGAACCTGAGGGTCGTGCCCTCGGCCACGAGGATGTGCTGCTCGGCGAGCTCGGCGAGATGCCGTTCGACGTCCGCCTGGGAGCCGCCGTCGCCGCCAGCGAGGAGCGCCGGTACCGGGACCGTCGTTCCGCCGAGCGCCGCCAGCGAAGCGGTCGCTCGAACGTCGGCGGGGAGGACTCGGATCCGGGCGTCGAGGACGTCCCGCGTGGAACCGGCCGGGGGCACCGCGGTCGGGTTGGTCGTGAGGTTCCACCCGCCGGCGTCACGGGACAGCGCCGAGGTTCCGATCAGGAGGGCGAGACCGTGCTCGAGCGCGAGCGGGTTGGTCCCGAGCGCTCCGACGATCGCGCCAGCGACCCCCGGGCCGGCCGCGTCGAGGCGGGCATCGACCCATCGCTCGGCCGTCGCGGTGTCGAAGGGAGCCATCGGGATCGTGTCCGTGATGCCGGGGGTCTCGCCGGCGGCGGTGCAGACGATGAGCAGCGGCGTCGAGTCCAGTGCTCGCACGATGTCGCCGAGGAAGGAGGAGAACCCGAAGGAGACCCCGTCGACATCGTCGACCAGCAGGATCGCCGGTTCGGCGTACACCGCTTCGAAGAGCCTTCGCACCGCCCACCTGGTCTCGTCGACGACGGCCAGACCCCCGTCGATCGAGGCCAGGTGGGCGAGTCGCTCGACGAGACGGTCGCCGTCAGGCAGGTGCCCGACCAACCCCTCGAGGACCGCACGAGCGGCCGCGGACGACTCATCGCCCGTGAGTCCCGCGACGCGCTCGATCAGCTCCTCGATCGGCCATCCATCGACCGCGCCGGCCGTCGGAGGCTCGCACGCGAGCCGCGTGATGCGGGCGTTCGGGAACGATGCCGCGAACTCGGTGAGGACCCTGGTCCTGCCGACCCCGATCTCGCCGATCAGTGGGGGCCTCCGCGGGCGCCGCCCGCAGGTCGCGAAGCGCACGGAGCGACGGCGTTCCCGACCCGTCGTCGAGCGGCTCGATCACGGCCGCGCCCTCGGTGAGCGGGAGGATCTCCTCACCCGGCACGATCGTCCCCGGAGGTGCCAGGGCTTGCAGCTCGACGCTGCGCTCGATCAGGTACTGCCAGATCGCGTCCTGATCGGATCGTTCGGTGACCTCGGAGGCGTCGATCCCCAGGCGGACGTCGGGACAGGCCGACGCGGCGTCGAGGGCGGCGCGCGCCGCGACGGCGGCGGCGTCCTCTTTCGGGGGGAACAGCGCCACGAGGGTCGCCGGCGCCTGCGAAACGCCTTCGAACACGGCACCGAGCGACTCGAAGAGCCCACCCACCTCGTGCAACACGTCGTACGCGCTCCGGCCCTCGATCGCGGCGGCGACCGCGGCGAAGACGGGCGGTCCGGCGATCCGCTGATGCACGAGCGCGGTGCCGCAGAACGCGCAGAAGGCCGCCTCGGGCTGGGAATGCCGCCCGCACGCGGGGCAGGCAGGGGACCTCGTCGCGGGCTCGTCGATCCGGTCGCCGGCGTACGGGATCCCGAGGTCGCTACTCATCCGTGACGGCTCCCTGGACCACCAGCTCGTCGGGCACCGGGGTGGGCTCGATCGCGGCGCCGAGCGCCAGCGCGAAGTCGTGGGGATTGGTGGCGACGACGCGCGCGTCCTGCTCGGAGACGACCCCGCTTCGCACGAGCTCGAGCAAGGACTGGTCGAACGTCTGCATGCCGTCGTAGCCGCTCTCCGCGATCACATCGGGCAACCCGGCCGTCTGTTCGGCGTCGAGGATGCGCTCGTAGACGCGGCCGGTGTTGAGGAGCACCTCGACCGCGGGCACCCGGCCGAGCCCATCCGCGCGCTCCAGGAGTCGCTGCGAAACGACGCCGCGCAGCGCGCCGGCGAGGGACACCCGGGCCTGACCTTGCTGTTGTGGCGGGAAGAGCTCGACGACGCGGGAGATCGTCTCCGTGGCGTCGATCGTGTGGAG
Organism: Actinomycetota bacterium; assembly: GCA_005883885.1. Lineage (GTDB taxonomy): Bacteria > Actinomycetota > UBA4738 > UBA4738 > HRBIN12 > AC-51. The sequence goes on from VAYF01000126.1 coordinate 15,236, forward strand.
CGTCGACAGGACGAGGTGGCCGGTCTGCGCGGCTTGGATCGCGGCGAGCGCGGCCTCGTGGTCGCGGATCTCGCCCAGGAAGACCACGTCCGGATCCTGCCGGAGCGCCTGCCGCAGCGCCGACCCGTAGGAGGCGGTGTCCCGCCCGACCTCCCGCTGCCGGATCACGGACATGTTGTCGGTGTGTACGACCTCGATGGGATCCTCGATCGTGATGATGTGCGCGCGGCGCGTTCGGTTGATGAAGCCGATCAGCGCCGCGATCGTGGTGGTCTTGCCCGCACCCGTCGGGCCGGTGACCAGCACGAGCCCCCGCTTCGTCTCGGCGAGCGTGCGGATCGTCTCCGGGAGGTGGAGCTCTTCGAACGTGAGGTCCTCGGGGCTCACCCAGCGGATCGCCAGCCCTACCGTGTCGGACTCACGGAGCACGTTGACGCGGAACCGGCCGACCCCTTCGAGGGTGTAGGCGAAGTCCGCCTCCTTCGTCCGCGCGAACTCGTCGGCCTTGTGCGACGGCATCAGGGCGTCGGCCGCCGCGCGTGTCTCGGCCGCCGTGAGCGAGGGGAACGGAGCCGGAAGCAACTCGCCGTCCACCCTGACGAACGGGACGTTCCCCGCCTTCAGGTGGACGTCGCTCGCCCGCCGCTCCACCGCGTAGCGAAGCAGTTCTGCTGGGTCCATCGACCAGGCCTTCCCGGGAGATCCTTCCCGAAAGGCTTCGGCTGCAGGGCGGACCGCTTGAGCCTTGCGGCCGACGGCGCCCGCCGATCCGCATGGAAGCGTTGCGCGGCAAGCCGTGCGCGCTCACGAGGCCGGACGCGACCGGTCCTCGACCTCCCACGCGTGATCGAGCACGTGCCAGGCGGCTCGGCGGATGAAGTAGCGCGGCGACCACAGCACGCCCGATCGCGGGATCCGTTCGGGGGGTTCCCCTCGTGCGCGGGATGCGAACGCCGCCAGGGTGGCGGCCCTCGCGTCCCCCTCCGCCGGCAGTGCTCCGAGCTTCGATCGGTAAGCGCCCTCCGCGTCGGCGACGTGCGCCACGATCTTGGCGAGCTGGCGGCCGCCGCCGCGCGGCCCCGTGCGGAGTACGTGGCCGTCGGCGGCGGCCGCCGCCCGATCGAGCGCCGCCCAGCAGGCCTCCATGATCACGGCGAGCCTCTTCGCTTCCTTCGCATCGATCGGGCGTTCGTCCGCCTGCGGCGCGATCGCGGGCGCGCCGAAATCGGTCGTCGCGTTGCCCGTGCGTCGCTCGACGACGCGGAGGTCGACGACGTCGGCGGGCGCCACGAACCCCAGCCTGCGCCGGCCCAAGGCTTTGGCGTACCTGGGGCCGTACGCGAGGAGCGCCTCGAGCGCGGCCTCCTCCGTCCGGCCGCTCCGGCACCAACCGGGCCACTCGATCGCGCCCGCGAAGACGCGCTTCGCTCCTCGTTCGATGAAGACGTCGTTCAGGATCGGCATCTCCCGTTCTCCCGCATGGCAGCGCTTCGGCGCGTCACCGGACGGTGGAACGCTGCGACCGGTCGCGGCCGAAGACCGAGCTCTCGATCACCCAGAACAGCGCGAACGCGCCGAACCCCACGGCTCCCGCGACCGGATCGATCGCGGCGACCAGGGTGATGGCGAGGTACGTCCACGGGCCGAACACGAACGTCTTCGAGATGCCGCGGACCGTCTGCGGATCCGCGTCCGGGCGCAGCA
>VAYF01000221.1 GCA_005883885.1 Actinomycetota bacterium
AGCAGCCAGCTCGGCCCGATTGACCTCCGCCTTGGCGGCTCGGACCCGCTCGGCAAGTCCACGCTTGACAGCCCCGGAAGATGGTTGTACTTTCCGTATCGGTAAATTAGCCGCTCGGGAAAGTGCGGGACGTGCCGTGACGATGGCGATCGACGAGGACCGGCTCAGCGAGACCTTCGCCGCCCTGGCCAACTCGACACGGCGAGCGATCCTGGCCCGTCTCGCAGAAGGTGAGGCGACCGTCAACGAGCTCGCCGAGCCGTTCGAGATGACGCTTCCGGCCATCTCGAAGCACATCAAGGTGCTGCAACGGGCCGGGTTGGTCCTACGGGGTCAACGAGCTCAGTTCCGACCGTGCGCCCTCGACGCCGCACGTCTCGAGGAGGTCTCGACCTGGGCCGAGCAGTACCGGCCCGTGTGGGAGGCCCGCTTCGACCGGATGGACGACTACCTCAGACAACTCCAACCGCAGCGAAAGACAAGGCGAACACGATGACTGACAACAGCGCTTCTCAGGACGCGGTAATGATCGAACGCAGCTTCGATGCACCGGTGGATCTCATCTGGCAGATGTGGACCGATCCGGAACACTTTGCGGCGTGGTACGGCCCGGCGGGCGCCACCATTCCCGTCGCGAAGATGGACGTGCGCGTCGGCGGCACCCGTCTGGTGTGCATGGAGATGCAAAGCCCGGACGGCCCGATGCAGATGTGGTTCACCGGCGAGTACCGTGAGGTCGTCGAGAACGAGCGACTCGTCTACACCGAGTCCATGTCCGACCAAAGCGGCAACGTGTTATCGCCCTCCGACATGGGCATGCCCGAGGGGCATCCCACGACGACCGAGGTTCGCGTCGAACTCGAGGACGTCGGTGGCCGTACGAAGATGGTGATGACCCATGCAGGCGTCCCCGGCGACTCCCCAGGTGCCGCTGGATGGGCGATGGCGCTCGACAAGCTCGCCGCGCACGTGGAAGCACACAGCGACCGATAGAGACGGTCATCTCTGACCGGTGCGAGGTCCCGACTCGGAGCCCGTACCGTCAAGCTTCATAACCGCCGTCCGGCCAACGGGGAGAGGCCCAATGTGCTTCCGAATGGACCGGGCGCGACTCGCCGGGCATCGAGCCGGATGCCTACGAGGACGAGGACGCTGCCGTGTTCCGAAATCTGTTGCTGAGGAACGCGTTCGACGGCCTAGTCGCAGATAGTTCTCCGGCAAGACGATATCGTCGATGAAGCCTGCGGACCTCAGACACGCGGGGCGCGCGTGGTTCCTACTGTTGAAGCGCTCAACCGGACCCGCGAACCTGATCCGCGATGACCCGACCTCGAACCGGCGGCGAGAAGCAGATCCTGACCGCGTTCCTCGATCAACAGCGCGATGTCGTGTTGTGGAAGCTCGACGGACTCACCGACGACCAGCTCCGCGAGCCCATGACCACCGGCGGGCTGTACCTGCTCGGTCTGGTCAAGCACCTCGCTGGCGCCGAGTACTACTGGCTATGCGAGGTGTTCGGGCGGCCGGCCGAGGATCTCGGTCTCGCCGCCAGCGATCACGCTCAACTCGAGCCCGGTGACACCACTGACAGCGTCCTCAGCTGCTACGCGCGGGCGCGTGCCGCATCCGACCAAGCGATCAGCGAGGTCGACCTCGACTGCACTGGTACCACCTGGCTTGGCGACACTGTGTCGTTTCGTTGGGCGATCCTGCACGTGATCGAAGAGACCACACGCCATGCCGGGCATGCCGACTTCATCCGCGAACACATCGACGGCGCCACCGGTTACCTGCCTCCGTCCAACCTTCCGTACTAGCTCTACGGTGCAACGTCGCTCGCAGTCGCCGGACCCCGGTCGGCTCGCGGCGCTCG
>VAYF01000309.1 GCA_005883885.1 Actinomycetota bacterium
GCACGGAGAACCCGTGCGCGAACATCAACATGTCGCCGTCCTTCAGGTTCGGGGCGATCTCCGAGGCGTAGACCGCGCCGTGCGACGTGTCGGGCAGGACGACCATCGCGACGTCGGCTTCGCGGACGGCCTCACCGATGTCCAGGACACGGAGCCCGGCTTCCTCCGCCTTCGGGCGACTCGACGAGCCGGCGCGGAGCCCCACCCGAACGTCGAGCCCGCTGTCCCGCAGGTTCTGCGCATGGGCGTGGCCTTGCGAGCCGTACCCGAGCACCGCGATCTTCTGATCCGCCAGTACTCCCGGGTCGGTGTCCTTCTCGTAATAGATCGTGGCCATCTGGGTCGCCTTTCGCTCAGTCGTTCGCCGCCCGGAGGACGCGCTCCTTGATCCCCCGATCGCCGCGACCGAGCGCGATCCGCCCGGTGCGCGACAGCTCCACGATGCCGAAGTCATCCAGCAGCGACAGCAGCGCTTCCAGCTTGTCGGGTTTGCCCGTCGCCTCCAGGGTGAGCGTGGACGCCGTGACATCGACGATGTTCACCCGGAACACCTCGGCGATCTCCATCACTCGCGCGCGATCGTCACCCGAGGCCCGGACCTTGACGAGCATCAGCTCGCGCTCGACCGCCGAGCCCGGCTCATGCTCGAGGATCTTGATCACGTTGATCAGCTTGTTGAGCTGCTTCGTGATCTGTTCGAGCGGCTTCGTGTCGACGTTGATCACGATCGTCATCCGCGACAGACCCGAGGACTCGGTCGGCCCCACCGCGAGCGAATCGATATTGAACCCGCGTGCCGAGAACAAGCCGGCGACGCGGGTGAGCACGCCCGGCTTGTCCTCGACGAGGACCGAGATCGTGTGGAGCGTTCCGCCCCCGCCGTTGCTCATACGATCGGAGCCTCCGCGGGGTCGCTCGTGGGCGTCGCGCCCTCGGGGTCCAGGATGATGTCGTCGTTCGAGGCCCCGGCCGGGACCATCGGGAAGACCATCTCGCGCGGGTCGACCCGGAAGTCGATCACCACGCTCCGGTCCTCCACCGAGAAGGCCTTCTCGATCACCGCATCGACCTCGCCGGGGTCATCCGCGCGGAGCCCGACCGCACCGTACGCCTCGGCGAGCTTCACGTAGTCCGGCACATCGGGATCGAGGTAGACGCCCGAATACCGCTCCGCGAAGAACAGCTCCTGCCATTGGCGCACCATGCCGAGGTACCCGTTGTTCAGGATCGCCGTGATGAACGGGATCTTCTCGGTCGTGCTGGTGGCGAGCTCCTGCGCGGTCATCTGGAAGCAGCCGTCTCCGTCGATCGCAAGCACCCGTTTGCCCGGCTGGCCGACCTTGGCGCCCATCGCCGCCGGGACCGCGAAGCCCATCGTGCCGAGACCGCCCGAATTGATCCAGTGCCGCGGATGCTCGAAGCGCCAGTATTGCGACGCGTACATCTGGTGCTGCCCGACGCCCGCGACGACGATCGTGTCGTCGTCGGCCAAGGCGCGGAGACGCTCGACGCAGTACTGCGGCTTGAGCGGCCCGTCCGGCTGCTGGTCGTAGCGGTACGGGAACCGCCGTTGCCAATCGGTGAGCTGCCCGAGCCATGCGGAACGGTCCGGCACCCCGCCGGCTTCGTGCTGACGAGCGTCCAGCTCGGCGGCGAGCTTCGCGATCACGTCCTTGCAGTCGCCGACGATCGGGTCCCGAGCGCCACGAGCACGTCCGCCTTCTGGATCGAGGTGACGGCCGTGTAGTTGCCGTGCATCCCCGGCATCCCCAGGCAGAGCTCGTTCGAGTCGGGGAACGCTCCACGCGCCATCAAGGTGGTGACGACCGGGAGCCGGCCGAGGGTCGCGAGCTTCGCGAGCTCGGCGTGCGCATCGGCCTTGATCACCCCGCCGCCGACGTAGAGCACGGGCCGCTCCGCGGCCATGATCAGCTTGACCGCCTCCACGACCTGGCGTTGGTTGCCCTTCGTTGTGGGCTTGTACCCCGGCAAGTTGACGCGCTCGGGCCAACTCCAGGTCGTCTCCGCAAGGAGCACGTCCTTCGGGAGGTCGATCAGGACGGGGCCCGGGCGCCCGGTCGAGGCGATGTGGAACGCCTCGCGCACGGTCTCGGCGATGAGCGCGGGGTCCTTCACCAGGAAGTTGTGCTTCGTGATGGGCATCGTGATGCCCGTGATGTCGGCCTCCTGGAAGGCGTCGTTGCCCACCACGGGGGTCGGCACCTGCCCGGTGATCGCGACGAGCGGGACCGAGTCCATCTTCGCGTCGGCTATCGGCGTCACGAGGTTGGTCCCGCCGGGACCTGAGGTCGCCATGCACACCCCGACCCGCCCGGTCGCCCACGCGTAGCCCTCCGCGGCATGCCCGGCGCCTTGTTCGTGGCGACACAGGATGTGCCGGATCGACGAGCCGTCGACCAGCGGGTCATAGATCGGCATGCTCGCCCCGCCCGGGATGCCGAAGATCACCTCGACCCCCTCGTGCTCGAGGGCGCGCAGGAGGGCCAGGGCCCCGGTGACCTTCATCGCGCGGCCGCCTCCCGGTCCTCGACCGGTCCGGTCTCGACCCGGCGGACGGTCGCCTGCAGCCGGTGCGCCAGGTTCCTGCACGCGCGCTCGAACTCCCACGGGGTCCAGTCGCGACGGCGGAGCTGCAGGACGTCCGCGGCCTGCTCTTCGTCGAGGCCGAACCCGCCGCCCATGTAGACGACCTCGGAGGACAGATAGCGATCGACCACGGTGCGTGTACTGGTATCCGCCGCCTCGACCGTCACCTGACCGGGTCCTTCCCACAGCACGCTGGCGACGACGGTGCCGTTCCTTTCGAATTCGTACCTCATCGTGCCTCCTTCCTGGGGCGGTGGCCTAGTCGCTGACCCGTCGCTCGGCGTTCATCCGAACCGTGGGTAGAAAAAACCCCTCGCGTGGCGAGGGGCGTCTGGCGCGGGGTCTGTCGGGCTATCGCCCGCCCGCGCCTATGCGATAAGTACGAGGGTGCTGCGTCCGGCCACAGCCATGGTCGACATGGTCCAGTCAGTGTAGGGGCAGCGAACCAGGTGTCAACCCCGTTGGAGGAGCTCAGATTAAGTAGAGACGAAACGCCGCATCCCCAGGCTTGCCGAGTTCTGCGCGGAGATACGGCAGCGGCGCACGCTCCGGCGCGTGGACTTTTGTGCCACGAACAGATCGCGGTCGGAGTACCCTCGCCCAGGTCCGGCGATCCGGTGTCTACATCGACTGGTACGGCGTGAAGAGCTGGACCGGGCCGTCCGCCAGATCCGCTCGTAACTGTGCGCTCACCTCGCCGAGGAGCTCGCCGTGAACAACGGAGACCATCGCAAGGATGGTTTCGGATAGGTCGCGAAGATTCTCCCAGTGCTCGATGGTCGCTGCGGAGTCCCTGTACCGCTCGATGACCATGCACTCGGACTCATCGTCGTTGAAGTAGGTGTCGAACTGCAGCGTTCCGCTGTCCTTGGTCCGCACGATTTCCATGGCCTCAGCGGACAAGCGCTTGTACTCCTCGACCTTGCCCTCGTGGAACTTGAAGCGAGCGATGCTCACGATGCCACCCACTGCTCCGGCCTCCATCCTGCGTTGCTGGGATCGAGCGCTCGGTTATCAGGGCGAACGCCCATTCTGGGGATACTATGGGCCGACGGTTGGGCAATCGCTCGGCCGCGCGCCCTCACCCACCCCAGCGCGTGAGGCCTACTTCGTCCCCCTTCTTGGTGAAGTCCGCGTGGCGATTCCGTGCGGCCGCTGATCTGACTGAGGTCGGGCGTGCCAGGGTGAGTTCGTGCTCGGCGACGTGCAGTATCCGACGGTCTGGCTTCCGGTCGG
>VAYF01000310.1 GCA_005883885.1 Actinomycetota bacterium
ATGCGGATAGCGGTGGTCGCGGAGCTGCAGCGTCGCCAGCATGGTCTCGTCGTGCTGGTGCTCGTGCTGCACGACCATGCCGTAGACGAACGCCTCGTCGAGCAGTGGGTCGTCGGGTTGTAGCGCGACGTCGTCGAGCACGTCGAGCACGCGGGAGCGCACACCCGCGATGTAGCCACGTGCCTCGCGCGGGCCGAGCATGAGCAGCTGCGGGCGGTCGCGCCGCGGGTGCCGGAACGCGTCGTAGATGTCGTCGTAGCGCGGGTCGGTGGCCGGCACGCCGGCCACGGCTCGCAGTAGCCACTGCTCCTCGTAATTGCCCACATGGGCGAGATCCCAGACGAGTGGCGACATCAGTGGTGAGTGCTGGCGCACCTGGTCGGGCTCCGGCACGGGCTCGAGCAGGTCGAGCGAGCGACGGCGGACGGCCTCGAGCTCTCGCGCCACGACCTCCTTCGACCTCATGGGGCCTCGACCAGCGGGCCCGTCGCGAACAGCGAGCCGTCATGGCGCCACGCGTCCAGGAGCTCGTCGGCGGGGCACCGGCCGCGTGACACGTAGCGTTCGTGGTAGTCGTGCGCGAGCTCGATGGTGAGGTCGTCGGCGCCGGCGCGCGCCAAAGCGGGCAGGGCGGCGTCGAAACAGGCGCGTGCAGCGCAGGCGATGAACGGATGCGCGAGCGCATCGCGCGCGGCTTCCACCCACAACGAGCGCGCGCCCGTTACCGCGCGTGCCGCGATCGCCGAGGCCTCGGCGTCGCCGAGGAGCGTCACCGCGACTGCGACCGCCACGCGCCACCATGGATCGGGCAGCGCATCGATCATGCGCAGCTCGAGCCACCCGCGCGGTCGGACCGGCGGGAACAGCGTTGTGACGTGGTAGTCGAGGTCGTCGATGGACGGGAAGCCGAGCGCATGGCCGCCGGCGAGCCATTCGTCGAACCGCATCGGCGTGCGTACGGGGACGAAGTCGAGCTCACTCGCCCGGATGAGCATCACGTTGGCGGCCAGCACGAAGCTGGACCACGCGTCGACGGCGGAGGCGGCATCGCCGTTGTGAGCGGGAGCGGTGCGCGTGCGGTCGACCTCGTACCAGTTGCCCAGGCGGGTCGACCGCCACCCGCTCGGCCTGCCGGCGCGGAAGGGCGAGTTGGCGAAGGAGGCGGCGAGCACCGGGCCGAGGTCGTGGGCGAGGCGCCAGCGGGCGTCGACCTGCTCGGGTGGGCCGGCGTCGACGTTGACCTGGATCGCTGCGGTCAGGGCCATCATCGTGCGCCCGCACGCGCCGTCGCCGTCGCTCGCGAAGTAGGCCTCCATGGCCGTGTAGCGGGGGAGGTCGAGTACGCGCTGCGGGCGGCGCACGGGGTCGAGCCCCGTGCCGATCAGGCGGACGCCGCGTCGGGCGAGGGCGCTGCGGAACACGGAGAGGTCAGCGGCGACCGCTTCGCACGTGGCGCCGACGGTCGGGAACGGGAGGGAGCTGAGCTCGGGCTGGCCGCCGGGCTCGAAGGTGAC
>VAYF01000311.1 GCA_005883885.1 Actinomycetota bacterium
TAGTCATCCCCGCCGACCCGGAAGAGTCCGCGGTCCAGCAGCCGAACCGCACACGCGAGCACGCGTTCGCGGGGGTATCCGCGCCGTTGGAGGTCGGCGTCGATGCGGGCTCGCAGCGACGGCAACGCATCGGCGAAGCTCTCGATGCGTTCGAATTTCTCCCGGTCTCGCTGGCGGCGCCATTCCGGGTGGTACAGGTACTGACGCCGTCCCGCGTCGTCGGTTCCGGTCGCCTGGAGATGGCCACGATCATCGGCGCAGATCCAGACGTCGGTCCACGCCGGGGGGATCGCCAGGGCTCGCAATCGCTCGATGCGCTCGTCGCGGATCGGGTCGCCCCGCTGGTCGAGGTAGACGAATCCCCGTCCGTGCCGGCGACGGGAGAAGCCGGGAGAGCTCTGTCGGACACGACGCAGCCGGGTCATGGACGCTCGGATGCCCAACCCCGCGGCCGGACAAACGTGGTTCGCGCGATCGGCCCTGGGGTATGTGTTCGCTGTGAAGGGATATCGCCGCTCGCGCTGGAACGTGGCCCCGGAAGGCCGATGAGATGGAACGCCTCCTGGGCACACCCGGCAGCGCCGAGGGGGTCGAGAAGGATCTCCTCCTGCAGGTGCTCGACGGAACCGTCGCGGCCTTGACCGAGAGCGGCGTCACGTTCCTGGTGATGGGCGGGATCGCTTCGGCCATCTTCGGTCGTGCACGGGTGACGTCGGACATCGACCTCTTCGTCCGGCAGAGCGACAGCGACCGCGCCCTCGACGCACTGGCGAAGCGGGGGTTCAGCGCGGAGGTCATCTACGAGCACTGGCTCTCGAAGGCTGCGCTCGACGGGGTGACGGTGGACATCATCAGTCGGTCGACGCCCGACATCCTGCTCGACGACGAGATGGTGCGACGGGCCGTGACCGGCCGGTACGAGGGGCGACGCCTCCTGTTGGTTCCGCCGGAGGACCTCGTCGTGATGAAGGCCCTGGCGGCTTCGGAGGACACACCACGGTACTGGTACGACGCCCTCGGCATCATCGGACATACCGATCTCGATTGGGACTACCTGATCCGTCGCGCGCGAGCCAACGGTCCCCGGCGGATCCTGGCGTTGCTGCTCTACGCGTGGTCCAACGATCTCGTGGTTCCGGAGGACCCCGTTCGGACGCTGTTCGACCTGGTCACCTCGAGCGTTCCCAACCGGGACCGCCGGCACGATCCGGCCGGAGCGTCGTCATGACCGACGCACCGGGGCCCTACCGTGAGGAGTCGCTGCGGCAGGCCCTCGCGACCGATCCGCGGGTGATGGAGCAAGAGCTCGACGTCAGCATCGCCGGCGACCGGGTCGTGATCTCGGGAACGGTCCCCACGGAGGATCGACGCGCGGCGGTCACCGAGGTCGCTCGAGAGCGGTTCCCGGATCTGCAGGTCGACAACCGAACGATCGTTCCGACGCTGCCCGCCTCCGGAGGAGAGGAGCGCGTGACGTGATCAGGATCGCCGCCGCGGGCGATCTGCACGTCGGCGCGGACTCCGAAGGGACGCTCCGGCCCGCCCTCATGGAGATCGCCGAGGACGCCGACGCGTTCCTGCTCGCGGGTGATCTGACGAAGGCCGGGCTCGAGGAAGAGGCGCACGTCCTCGCCAACGAGGTGGAGGGGATCGGGGTCCCCATGGTCGCGGTCCTCGGGAACCACGACCTGCACTCCGATCAGGCCGATCGCGTCCGCGGACGTCTGGAGGATGCCGGAGTCGTCGTCTTGGAGGGCGAGACCCACATCGTTCACCTGCCCGGAGCCAGCCTCGGGGTCGCAGGCGTCCGAGGGTTCGGCGGTGGGTTCGCCGGGGCATCTGCGACCGAGTTCGGTGAGCCCGAGATGAAGCGGTTCGTCCGCGTCACCATCGATGCGGCGTCGGCGTTGCGCGCAGGTCTCGACCGCCTGACGACCGACGTTCGCGTCGCGCTCCTTCATTACGCCCCGGTGCGCGACACCCTGCACGGCGAGCCGCCGGAGATCTACCCGTTCCTCGGCAGCTACCTGTTGGCCGAGGCGGTCGACACGGCGGGCTGCGATCTGGTGCTGCACGGACATGCCCATCGCGGAACGGAATGGGGGATCACCCCCGGTGGTGTCCCCGTCCGCAACGTCGCACAGCCGGTGATCCGACGCGCATTCGCCGTCTACACGCTCGACCCCGAAGCCGCCGTTGCGCGGTCGGGATCGTCCGCCTGACGGGACCGTACGGGCGGCGAAACCGACGGCCCGGACGCATGGACGCTCCGAGGTGGGGTAACGACAGGGGCGATGGAGGAAAGGAGGGTGTCGATGAACCGGATACTCGGTGATCGAACGGGCCGGATGCGTGAACGGTTGTTGAGCGCACGGCTCGGGAACCTCGACCGCCAGAACGAGCGGCTCCGCAACGAGGTTTCGGTGCTGCATTCCCAACTGGATCACGAGCGTGAGGAGCACGAGGAGCTCCGTGACGCGCTCCGTTCCAAGCCCAAGGAGGTGAAGGTCCGGAAGTCCGGTTTCGTCCGCGTCGTGCTGATCGGCGGTGGGGCCTACCTCCTCGGCGCTCACGCGGGACGCGAACGGTACGACGAGGTTCTCCGTTGGGCGCGTTCGATGCGCGATCGGATGCGGGGCACCGCAGAGGATATGGCGATACAGGTCGACGCGGGTGCCTCGAAGCGTTCGTGAGCCGACTCAGCAGAGCCTGAGCTGCTCCTCCGGCTCCCGTTCGGCGGTCGTCCGTACCTGACGGAAGGCGCTGACCGGGATCGGGCGACCGACCCCGGTCAGCGCCTTCTCCACCCGCCGCGACAGCCGTCCGCGTTCGGCTGCAGGCGCATACGAGCCTCGATAGAGCGACCGGTAGCGACCGATGAGGTCCGGCCGGTTGGCTTCGAGCCAGGGAAGGAACTCCTGGCGGACGCCCGGCCGGAGGTGCAGAAGGATCGGGGATGCGTGCGTGGCACCGGCCGCGACCGCGGCTTCGACTACGCGTTCGACCTGGCCCGGCCCGTCGGAGATCCCCGGCAGGACCGGTGCGATCAGCACGCCGGTGGGGATACCGGCGTCGTTGAGCGTCTTCACGGCATCCATCCGCGCGCGCGGGCTGGGCGTCCCGGGCTCGGTCGTTCGCCAAACGTCCTGGTCCATGGTCCCGATGGAGAAGGCGGCCGAGATGGTTGCGACGGACGCCGCTTCCGTCAACAGGTCGATGTCGCGCAGGATGAGCGTGCCTTTGGTGAGGACGGAGAATGGATTCCGGCGCGCGATGAGGGCGCTCAGGATGCCGCGCATCAGGCGGTACCGACCTTCGACCCGTTGGTAGGGGTCCGTCCCCGTCCCCATCGCGATGTGTTCCCCCTTCCACCGGCGCGATGCGAGCTCGCGAGCAAGGACCTCCGGTGCGTTGACCTTCACCACGATCTTCGTCTCGAAGTCGCGGCCGGCATCCATATCCAGATAGGTGTGGGTCGGTCGCGCGAAGCAGTACACGCACGCGTGGCTGCAGCCTCGGTACGGGTTGATCGTCCAGTCGAACGGCATCCCGCCGGGCACCTTGTTGATCACCGAGCGCGCGTCCACCTCGATGCACGTGATCCCGCGGAACTCCGGCGTGTCGAAGGTGCGGCGAGCGAGCTCGAACATCTGTTCGGTCATCGCGCACACCCTAGAACAGACGTTCGGAAGCCACAAGTCCTCCCTGCACGTGTAGGGGACCGGGGAGCGGGGAACCATCCGATCAGGGTCGTTCGAAGGAGGATGCAGATGGCACGGGAGATCTCGATGGCACCGGCGCGGGCGACGGTCCGAGCCTCGACCCGGCCGGTGATCAGCTGGGGCGCCGTCTTCGGGGGCGCCGTCGTGGGCCTCGCGCTGTTCACGTTGCTGTCATCGCTGTGGCTCGCGCTGGCGTTCGAGTCCGGAACCAGCGTCGTCCGGACGAACCTCGCGTGGTTCCTCGGTGGTTCCGCGCTGGGGTGCCTGTTCCTCGGTGGCATCATCACCGGGTACCTCACGGGTATCCGGAGCGCCGGGAGCGGCATCCTGCACGGGTGGTCGCTGTGGGGCCTGCTCATGATCGTGACGATCGCGATCGGCATCCCCAGCGTGCTCAACATCTTCGGGCTCGATCGGGTGACGACCGGACTCGACACGGGCAGCGTCGGGAACGTGAACGCTCTCTGGGCGTCGTTCTGGACGATCCTCGGTGGCTTCGTCGCGGCCGGTCTCGGAGGAGCGATCGGAGGCGCCGTGGCCCGGCAACCGGGCGTGGTGGCGACCACCGAATCAGGGCCGACCGTCGAGGATGTTGACGACCACGATCACGATCGAGACATGCATCACGCTTCGGTGAGCTGATCACGGATCGAGCGCGCTGGGCTGAGCAGGGGGCACCGCCGGTCGCGAAGCGACCGGCGGTGCACCTGCTTGTGGGAGCGAGACCGCTCGACGCATGATGGGTTCCATCGAACCCGAGGTTCTCGTGTGCAACGACGCATGCGTGAACGGGTCGAGCGCCCTACCGGAGACGGCCGGCCGTTCCGATGAAACGACGCATCGCGGAGCAGTGAGCGTGGCGGCAGGTCC
>VAYF01000101.1 GCA_005883885.1 Actinomycetota bacterium
AACAGCGGCAGCATCAACACGATCACGTGGAAGCCGACGGTCAGCAGCACGACGGTACGCACCGGGATGCGCCCGGCCCACGCCTCCCGCACGAGGAGCACGAACCCCCCGGCAGCGCTGACCGTGGCGAGCAGCCCGACGATCATCAACGGGGTCGTGCCGAGGTGGCCGAGTCCGATCAGACCCGACATCCAGCGAAGGGGGTTGGCTGCCACCATGCCGATCGGGAGCAATGGGTAGAACGGAGAGTTGGGTGTCGCGCACACCAGCGCGACGAAGACCATGCCGCCGATGGAACCGGCGACGGCGCGCTTGGCCTTCGGCGCCAAGGAGTACGGTCGTTGCGTCGGGACCTGCAACCTGGGTCGGAATCTACCGTAGGGCTGGAGCTCGAGGGTCTCGATAACGACGCCGGGAGGCCTTCGTAACGGTATCTCCACGCCCAGCCCCTCCCCCCGTATCGAACAAAGGTACTCACCGCCGTCGTGGAGCGCAACCGGCGGGCCGTTGCGCTCGTAAGCTGCCGCGTTGGCATGGGCGTGATCGAGCTGACCGACGTCACCGTTGCACTCTCAGGGGGGTGGACCCTCTTCGAAGGCGTGTCTTTCCGCGTGCCCGAAGGCGAGCACGCAGGCCTGATCGGTGCGAACGGGATCGGCAAGACAACGTTGCTGCGGTTGATGGCCGGCGAGGATCGGCCGGCTGCGGGGACCGTTCGGGTCGAGGGCCGCGTGGGCTTGATGCAGCAGTTCATCGGGTCGAACGAACGTCCGACGAACGTTCGCGACTTCCTGCTCGCCTACAGCGAACCGGCCGTGCGAGCGGCCGCGGCGCGGGTGCGTGCTGCGGAGGAGCGGCTGGCGGTGGAACCGGACGAGAAGGCCCAGCTGACGTACGCCTCGGCGCTCGCAGCGTGGGAGCAAGCGGGGGGGTACCGGGCCGAGGTCCTGTGGGACCGCTGCGCACAGGCGGCGTTCGGGGGCGGTTATCCCGAGAGCGCCGAACGGATGGTGGACACGCTCTCCGGCGGCGAGCGCAAGCGGCTCGCCTTGGAGATCGTCTTCGCGTCGCCCTTCGACGTTGTCCTGCTGGACGAACCGGACAACACCCTCGACATCCAGGGCAAGGGATGGCTCGAGACGATGATCGCGGAGGACCCCCGGACGATCCTGTTCGTGTCGCACGACCGGACGGTTCTGGACCGGGCGGCGACCAGGATCGTGACCCTCGAGGGACGCGCAGCGTGGACCCACGTCGGAGGCTTCTCGACCTATGCCGAGGCCCGAGATGCTCGGGTGGAGCGACTCGACGAGCGTCACCGCCGGTACGAGGACGAGCACCACCGGCTCAGCGAGATGGTGAAGGAGATGAAGCGCAAGGCGGCCTACAACGACGGCTGGGCCTCCAAGGCACGATCGGCCGAACACCGGCTCGAGCGGTTCGAGACGCGCGAGAAGCCGCCCGAGAAGGCCGCGATCCAGGACGTGAAGATGCGCCTCGGTGGTGGCCGAACGGGGAAGGTGGTCTTCCGCGCGCGTGGCCTCTCGATCAGGGGGATCGTCGAGCCGTTCGACGCCGAGGTGCGGTTCGGCGAGCGGGTCGGGGTGATCGGGCCGAACGGGACGGGCAAGACGCATCTGATCCGGCTGCTCGCCGGCGCCGTCGTGCCGCACGACGGCGAGTGGATGCTCGGTGCTCGCGTGACGCCGGGACACTTCGTGCAGCTGCACGACCGGGCCGACGTCGGCGATCTGCCTATCCGCGACGTGGTCCTCAAGAAGGGGCTCGACCGGACCGCGACGATGTCCGCACTCCGCCGCTACGAGCTGGATCGAGTGGCGGGGGATCCGTACCAGGTGCTGTCCGGAGGACAGCAGGCGCGGTTCCAGATCATGTTGATGGAGATCGACTCGCCCACCCTCCTGTTGCTGGACGAGCCGACGGATAATCTCGACGTCGCCTCGGCGGATGCGCTGGAAGACGCGATCGGCCGGTACGAGGGGACGGTCGTCGCCGTCACCCACGATCGGTGGTTCATGCGGTTGATGGATCGATTCCTCTACTTCGACGAGGGTGGCGAGGTGCGCGAGCTGCTCGGATCACCCTACGGCGTCGCCGTTCGGTGACCGTCAGGCCCGCCGTTCCTGGCGCTTCGGACTCATCGCGCGACCCAGGATCGACACCGCGACCGCGAGCGCGAGCGTGAAGAACGTCACGACCACGACGATCGCGAGGACGATCGCGAAGGGATCCGCGTGCTCGGGTGCCGACCCGACGGCCTTCACGATCGCGTAGACGAAGAGCACGACCCAGATGGTGCTCGGGATCGTGAACGGGAGGGTGACGAGGAGCGCGAACGAGGTGATCGCGATCGCCACGGCGAGCCCTCGGTGCTCACGCATCGGCCGAGACTAGCAGCGGCCCCGGCGGCCAGGGGTCAGTCGGCCGGAGAACAGCTGGGAAGATGGGCCATGCTCGAGCGCGCGACCGGATCCGAACGCTCGGCGCGCCGGCTCGGCGTCGTCGCCGTCTGGGTGGCGACGTTCGCCTGGGCCTGGGGCTACATCCTGGTGAAGTGGAGCAGTCTCGACGGACTGCACTTCGCGATGTTCCGGCTGTGGACCGGCGCGGCCATCTCGTGCATCGCGCTGCTCGGCACGCGGCGCCGCCTGACACGCGCCGCCTTCCGGGCATGCGCCCTGGGCGGAGTGTTCTTCGCTGCGGACATCGGGCTCGGGTTCAGCGCGATCAAACACACGACGATCGCGGACGTCGCCGTGATCGGCGCGCTCGCGCCGGTCGCGATCGGGTCCTCGGGATCGCCGTCGTGGAGTCCCTTCGGCGACCTGTTGGCGGTCTGCGGGATCGGGACGTGGAGCGCGTACTGGTTCTTCTCGCGACACGTCCGCGAGCGCGCCGACCCCATCGTGTACTTCGCCTGCGTGATGCTCGCGGCGGCTCTGGTGATGACGCCGACCGCGTTCCTGCTCGCGGGTGTCCCCTCGTGGCCGACCGCGCGAGACTGGTTCGCGATCGTGGGCGTCGCGCTCGTGCCGGGGTTCGTCGGGCACACGTTGGTGATCTGGTCGCACCGGCATGTCGAATCGTGGCTGTCTGCCCTGATCACCCAGTGTTCTCCCGTGGTCACCGTGACCCTCGCGTGGATCCTCCTCGGCGAGTCCCTGCCCGCCCTCGCGATCGCGGGTGGAGCGATCGTGATCGTCGCGACGGGCGTCGTGTTGGTCGCCGCCGCTCGGCGGGACGGCCGCGCGGATCTGGACGAAGCCGCCGAGCGGGTCAGCTAGATCCCGCGACGGGTTCGTCCGGCCGTGGCGGCGCGACGCCCTTGCGGGCCGACGGCGTCTTCGCTCCGCTGATCGTCAGCAACACACCTCCGGCCAAGATCGCGAGTCCGGCGACGAGCACCACGATGCTGGTCGGGCCGAGCGCCGGCAGCGTGACGGACCCCGAAGCGATCACGGAGACCTTGGCGGCGCCGCTCGCGTTCATGATCACCAGGGTCCAGTTGCCTGCGGCGACCGGCCACGAGAGCGTGGCCCGCGGACCGTGCGCCTCGGCGACCCAGAACGGCTGCGTGCCGGGAGGCTTCGGCTGCCTGGTCCCGGGCTGGGCTTCGGTGCGCATCCCTCCCGGCCAGTTGACCTGAAGGATGCGGTCCAGCTGCACTCGGTCGAGGTAGCGCGCCACCTCGACGGCCGGGCCGATCCCCACGAAGACGTCGCCGGCGCCCTCGTTCTCCTGAACCGTGACGCCGACCGTCGCCGCGAAGCTGCCGCTCGAGGGGAGCGATCCGCTGAGATCGAGGGCCTCCAGCACCAGCGCGTGCCCGCTGCTCGTCGCCGGCGTGGCCGGAAGCGTGAACGACCCGTCGCTTCCCACGAGCACCACGAGAGCGATGCCGGCGATCGTCATGAACAAACCGATCAGGACGAGAGGGATCCCGAACCCGAGCTTCAGCCCGCGCTTCATGCGGGCCATCCTCCCACCGGAGGGTGGCCCGCATGTTGACCGGAGCATCCGCGCGGAGTAGGTGAAGCTCGTGGGGCGGTCAGATGGGTGAGGCGACGCGGCTCGGCGAGATGGTCGCGAGGACGCCGGCGACCCGCGACCGCGTCGTGGACTTCCTCCGGGCCGCGAGCATCGTGGCCGTGGTCTTCGGCCACTGGATGATCGGGATCGTCTGGTGGCAGGACGGGGTGCTCCGCACCACGAGCGCGGTCGGCGTGACCACGGGGCTGTGGCTGGCGACCTGGTTCTTCCAGGTGATGCCCATCTTCTTCTTCGTCGGCGGATTCTCGAACCTCGTCTCGCTGGATGCGTCCCGGCGCCGCGGCGACCCCGATGCGCGCTTCGTGAAGACCCGGGTGATGCGACTGCTCAGGCCGTCGCTCGTGTTCTTCGCGATCTGGAGCGCGGTGATCATCGCGATGCACCTGCTCGATGTCGGCGCGCCGACCGGCCCGAGGATCTGGGACGGAACGAGGCTCCTGCGGCTGTTCCTCCCGCCCGGAGCGACCCTTCCGTTCGGGCCGCTCTGGTTCCTTGCCGTCTACCTGGTGGTCGTCTGCATCGCGCCCTGGATGGTCGATCTGCATCGCCGGTTCCGATGGTGGGTGCCGGCCGTCATGGTGGCGGGCGCCTGCGTCGCCGACGTGATCGGCTTCGAGCTCGGGATCTCGCCCGTCCGCTGGGCGAACGTGGCCTTCGTCCTGCTGTTACCCCACCAGCTCGGCTTCTTCTACGCCGATGGGACCTTCGCTCGGATCTCGAAGGGCTTCTTCTGGGCCATGGTCGCGATCGGGCTCGGCGGGCTCGTCGTGCTCACCAACCCGCCGTTCTGGAGGCTCTTCGGGACCGTCCGCTACGACTGGTTCCGGGGGATCGGCGCGTACCCGAAGAGCCTGCTCGGGACCGACGTCGAGCCGGTCTCGAACGCCTACCCACCGACGGTCTGCTTCCTGCTGGGGGCGATCTGGTCGATCGGGGCCGTCATGCTTCTCCGGCCGGTGCTCGCACGATGGCTCGAGCGGACGGGTCCCTGGAAGGTCACGATCCTGCTCAACAGCGTGATCATGACCTTGTTCCTGTGGCATATGACCGCGTACCTCTTCACGGTCTTGACGCTCTGGCCGCTCGGGCTCGGCCGTCAGCACGACAGCACGGCGGGATGGTGGTTGGAACGGCCGCTGTGGATCGGGCTCTCCGCCCTGTATCTGACCGTGCTCGTCGCTGTGTTCGGGCGGTTCGAGCGACCGAAGCGGCCCGAGCCGGTGTCGGTCGCCTGATCATCGCGATCGCGTGGCAGCTGGTCTGCAGCCCACACGATGACGGGTCGGTGGTGCTACCTTCGGGCATCGTGGATGTCGTCGAGCGAACGCACGGCAGCTCAGCGTCGGGGTTGCGTGCGCTCCTGCTCGCGGGCTTCGGCATCCTGTTCATGGCGATCGTCGCGACGACCCCGGGCTCGCCGTACCAGCCGCTGCTGACGCCGCGCGGCCAGCCACACGGGATCCTCCGCGACATCGCCGTGGGGCTTCACCTCGATCGCTTGCAGGGCGATCCGCTGCTCGCGATCGGGGTCGTGGCCGCCCTCGTGGCGACCGCGGGGTTCCTCCTGTTGGTGCGCGAGGCCTTCCGCGGGACGGTGTCGGTGCGGGCCGTGGTGCTCCTGGTCGTCGCGGCGCATGCGGTGCTGCTCCTGGTTCCGCTGCTGTTCTCGCGCGACGTCTACTCGTACGCGTTCTACGGGCGGATCGCGGGGATCTACGGCGGGAACCCGTACGTCCAAACGCCGCTCGACCACTCGAGCGACGTCCTGTGGAACTTCGTCGGACCTCGATGGGTGGATACGCCCGCCTACTACGGTCCGCTCTGGGTCTCGTTCTCGGCGCTCCTGTCGAAGGTCCTGCCTCGCCCGATCGACCATGTGGAGGCATACCGGTTCGTCGCGATCGCGGCCAGCCTGTCGACGTGCGGCGTGATCGTCTGGGTCGTCCGCCGGCTGCGGCCGGAGCGGACGGCGTTCGCGCTGGCGGCGTTCGGTGCCAACCCGGTGGTGCTGTTCTACGCGGTGGCGAGCGGGCACAACGACCTCCTCGTTGCGCTCGCGATCGTGTCCGCGTTCGCGTTGCTCGTGATCGAACGCGAATCCGCAGCCGTGGCCGTGCTCACGCTTGCGGTCCTCATCAAGGTGACCGCCCTCCTCCCGCTGATCTTGTTGCTGGTCTGGTGCGTGGCGCGTCGGCCGCAGGGACAGCGCCGTGTGGCACTCCTGTCCCGGGTCGGACTGTCGGCGACGATCGGCGTGCTCTTCGCGTGGCCGTACCTCCAGCTCCGCGACCCGACCCTCGGCATGTTCGGGTTGGCGGGTCAGACGGGTTGGCTCGCCCCCCCGACGGTGGTCGCGCACGCGATCGACGTGATCACGTTCCACACGTTGGGCTGGACGGTCCGGCTTGGTGCCCTGGTGCTGCTGGTCTGGGGCATGTGGTCGCTGGGCCGCGCCGTGTGGCGGCGGGCCTCGACCGGGGCCACGCCGGCCACCGAGCAGGCGGCGATCTGGGGCTGGGCGCTCGTGCTGCTGATGCTGCTCGGCCCGATCCTGATCCCCTGGTACGTGGTCTGGGGCTTGCCGCTCGTGTGGGCGCTCCCACGCGTGCCGAGGACCACGATGCTGGCCGCGAGCTCGATGCTCGGGGTTACGCTCTGGTCGGCCGAGGCGTTGCGCTACCCCGGAGCGTTCGAGCTGAACCTGCTCGTGGGGTACCTCGTCGTGGTTCCGGTCTTGGTGGTCTTGCTGGTGCTCGTGGTCGGCGATCTCCGGTCACGCATCGAGTTCGGTCGGCCGTTGGACGATCGACTTCTCACGCCCGGGGTGTCGACGCTCGCCGGCGAGCCGGACGATCAGGAGCGCGTACCCGATCCCACCGGCGACGCCGCAGGCCAGGCCGGCGACCCACCCCCGATCGGGATCGGCGCCGAGGCGCTCTAGCGCGAGCGGGACGAGCGTCAGGAGCGTCGATCCGAACGCCGGCGCGACGGCGAGCGCGCCCGCCGCGTAGCGCGAGCTCCCGCCGAGCGCCCACCATGCCCATCCGGCTCCGATCACCAGGAAGAGCAGGAAGGTTCGGAGCGTCGCGCGCGCGATCGTCGAGGGATCGGATGGGGAGAGCTCTCCGGCTCCGGCTCGGAGGGACCCCTGGACCGGGATGTTCGTCGCGAGGATGCCGTTCCAGCTCGTGAGGCCGGACGCCGTCACCGCGGCCGGGTCGCCGTCGAGCTCCCGGACGACGAAGATCGCGAACGGCGCCTCGGGCAGCTGCGCGAGCGAGTCGGCCGACGCCCGGTCGTAGACCGGATCCCCGCGTTGGGTCGGCCGTCCGGCCACGAGGTCCTGAGGACGGCCGAGGAACATCGCGACGTCGGCCGCCCGATCGGGCGGGACCGCGGCACGCGCCATGTTGAGCCCGTGAGAAAGGCGGAACAGCGCGTCCTCGATGCTCGGGTCATCGACCACGAACACCAGAGGGGTTCCCGGCGGGGTCGTCGACGCGATCCGACCGGCATACGTCAGGTCGTACAGCTCGTCCGGTGAGACGTACGTCTGCTGCGCGCGCCAGTCGCGCATCGCCGGCGCGACGATCAGCGTGACGAGCACGATCCCGATCGGCCACGCGAGCCACGGACGACCGATCCGCTCGCCGATCCACACGAGGCCGAACCCGGCGAGGATCGGGAGACAGAACGCGAAGGTGAGGATCCGGTCGGGCGGATACCACCCGGTCAGCACACCGAGCGGTACCGCCGCGGCGGTGACGAGCGCCCATGCGACGAGGAACCGCCGCGTGAAGCCGCGCGCGCGGACGCCGCCGGCGACCGCGAGCGCGGTGGTCATGAAGGGCGCGTACCGCCGCCAGTTCTGGACCAGGCGGTCGACGTAGACGCTGCGAAGCTCTGCCCACTGTCCCGTTCGTCGCAACATCCCGTCCAGGGAAGTGTCCCCGCCGAGCCGGGCGGGTCCGATCAGACACGCGAGGATCCCTCCGAGCACGAGCGCCACGGAGGCGCCGAGTGCGGCCAGGACCCGTCCCGCGTCCGCTCGGGCGTGCGGCGCGGCGCCCAGGGGCTCGCGCCCGTCCCGCCACGACCAGGAGGCGGTCGCGACGAGCACCGCCACCGCCACCACGAAGAACTCCGGGTGCGCGAGGCCGCCGCCGGCAAGGAGCAAGGCCGCCGCGACGGTGGCCCGTCGCGTCCGGCGGGCGAGGCAAGCGCCGGCCGCGAGGAAAGCGGCGACGAGCGCGAGGTTCGCGAGGTACCCCCCGCCCAGGAACGTGGTCCAGGCCCCCGCGAGCACCGCGCCGGCGAGCCACGCCAGCCGGGGTGTCTCGCCGCGGCCGCGCGCGAGCGCGGCCGCGGCGAGGGCGCTCGCCGGCATCAACGCGTACTGGACCGCCGCAACCGCGGGAACCAACCCGATCCCGAGCGCGCTGGCAACGGTCGGGATCAGCGCCGGCGTGCCCGGCCGCTCGCCGACCAGGGAGATCCCCTCGGCGGTGCCGACCCGAGACCACCAGAGATAGACGGGCATGTCGGGACCGACGCCGAACGGATAGCGGTGCACGAATGTCGGCCAGACGGCGACGCGAAGGAACACGGCTCCGAGCACGGTGACGAGCAGCAGGTCGATCGCCGTGCGGGCGGACCCGGTCCGGATCTCGTGGGTCGATCCCGTCGTCACCGTGTCGGTCGTCGTCACGTCGCCGGGCGACCGTATCACCGCGGCTTAGTAGCATCGCCGCCATGCTCGATCGGGCGCTGGTCGCCGACGTCCTCACCGCGGCTCGCCGCAAGGGTG
>VAYF01000305.1 GCA_005883885.1 Actinomycetota bacterium
GATCGCCGGGGAGTAGACGGCGCCGCCGGCGCACGGGCCCATGATCACGCTGATCTGCGGGATCACGCCCGACGCGCGGACGTTCCGCTCGAAGATGTAGCCGTAGCCGGCGAGGCTGGCGGCGCCCTCCTGGATCCGCGCCCCGCCGGAGTCGTTGATCTGGATGAAGGGCGCACCGGTCTGCAAGGCGAGGTCCATGACCTTGCACACCTTCTGTGCGTGCACCTCGCCCATCGATCCGCCGAACACGGTGAAGTCCTGCGAAGCCACGAAGACCTTCCGGCCATCGATCGTGCCGTAGCCAGTGATCGCCCCGTCGCCCGCCGGCCGGCGCTTCTCCATCCCGAAGTCATGTGACCGATGGACGGCGAACGGGTCGGTCTCCACGAAGGATCCGACGTCCATCAAGATGTCGAGTCGCTCGCGCGCGGTCAGCTTCCCCTTGTCGTGCTGACGCTGCGCCGCGTCGCGTCCTCCGGGCTGGAGCGCGGACCTGCGGCGCTTGTGGAGCTCGTCGATCCGATCCTCGATCGTCCGGTCGGCGGGGGCTGCCTTCTCGGTCTTCGCCATGCCGAGGAGTCTAGCGACGGCGCCCCTAGCAGGCCTTCACGGGCCAGCCGGCGCGCCGCCAGCCTCCGAGCGCACGAACCATCCGGACCGTCACGATCGCGTTCGAACGACCGGACAGCGCCGATGACGGCAGCATCCAGCTCGGCTGCGTGTACGTCGTGAAGCGCCACGGCCAGTAGGTCGCCGAGTGTTGGTAGAGGCCCAAGTACTTCCCTTTCGGCGAGCTGGCCGACGGGATGAGTCCGCTCTCGCGCCGGGCGATGCAGACCGCGCGCGTCGTTCCGCCCCTGACCGGACCGTACGCGCCCACGGCGCACCGGATCAGTCGTTCGGAGAAGTGCTGGATCCGCTCGCCGTCCCGACGGGTGAGCTCGCACGGGTGATGCGGATGTCGTCCCGCCGCCGCCGGGGATGGGAGGAGGATCGGCGTCGAGGCGAGGAGGACCGCGACCAGCAGGACCATGCGCACGCGTCGCTGCACGGATGCGGACCCTAGCACGAGCGCTCCACGACACGGCGCTCCCGTTGACTTGCCGAACACCCTCATCGGCGTCCACGCGCAGGATCTCCTCGACGTCCCGGACATGTCGGAGGTGCCACATAGCATGCTCGCATGCAGCTGACGGACCCGCAGCGTCGGACCCTCCAGCAGCTGATCGGCACCGGAGAGCGCCCCGTGTTCCCCGCGGACCTCGCGCAACGGCTCCGGGATCGGATCGAGGGAGCGGCCCGGAGCCTGGATCTGCCCGACGCGCTCTGGCTCGGCAAGGAGAAGTTGAACGATCTCGGCCGGTGCGAGGGTAGCTTCTCCTCCAAGATCGCGGGCGAAGCGCCGCCGTTCGAGCATGGACGCGCGAGCGCCACGGGTGTCCTGCAGCATCGAGCGATCGAAGTCGTGGTAGGTGCGCGCGAGCCCCTCGACCCCCACACCGCCGCCGAGCTGTCCGTCGAACGCACCGTGGAGAAGGAGGAGCGCTTCGCGGAGTACTGGGCGGGGTTGCCCGCTCCGGAACGCGACGACATCCAGATGGAGGTCGTTCGGCGGACGATCCTGTTCGAGGCGTCCTTCCCGCCGCTCCGAGAACTCCGTCGCGAGCTTTCGCCCGCGACGGAACTCTCGGTGCGCGCCGAGCTCCTCGGCGGGGCGCTCGTGGTCTCGGGCAAGCTGGACCTGCTCCTCGGGGCACCGGACCGGCTGGAGCCCATGCGCGCCACGCGGATCGCGATCGACCTGAAGACGGGGAGTGCCTACCCCCAATACGCCGAGGACAACCGGCTCTACGCGCTCGTCCTCGCGCTGCGTTTCGGCGTCCCCCCGTTCCGGGTCGCGTCGTTCTTCCTCGAGGGCGGGACCTGGCAGGCCGAGGACGTCGATGAAGGCACCCTGTTCCATGCGGCCGATCGGGTCGTGGAGGCCGCTCGGTCAGCGGCCGCGATCCACAACGGACGGGACCCCTCCCTCACGCCGGGCCCATGGTGTGGCTGGTGTCCGCGGGTGCAGGTGTGCCCCGCGGCGGACCCCGACGCCCGGTCATCGGGGGCGGAACCATCCGTTGTCGGGTCAGCCGGCCGTCGCTAGGGTTCCGCAACCCACGGGCGTTGGCGTGAGCGAGGGGTCGTTGCATGGGGAAGGACGTCTACGACATCGGTGAGCTCCCGCCGGTCGGCGAGGTCCCGCCACGCATGCATGGGATGCTCGTCCGTCCGGACGGGTTCGGTGACCCCACCGACGCCATCCGGGACGAGGTGATCGACGTCCCCGAGATCGGGCCCCGCGACGTCCTGGTCGCCACCATGGCCGCGGGGGT
>VAYF01000306.1 GCA_005883885.1 Actinomycetota bacterium
CATCACGTTCCTGCACGACGACTCGGCCGAACGAGTCACGTGGTCGCAGTTGCACGAAGAGGCGACCGCGACCGCGGCGGGACTCCAGGCGCGGGGTGTCGGGCCCGGGAGCCACGTCGCCCTGCTCGGACCTACGACCCGATCGCTGGTCACCACCATCGAGGCCACCTGGCTCGCCGGGTGCACGCTCGTCGTGCTGCCACTGCCGATGCGTCTCGGCTCGATCGAGGAGTTCATCGACCAGACTCGACGGCGGGTCGCCGGCGCCGACGCCGCCCTCGTCGTGCTCGACCCGGAGCTGGCGCCGTTCCTCGAGCCGGAGGCCGGTGACCCGCCGACGGTGCTGTTCTCCGACCTCGCCGGCACCGCGGGCGCCTTCGAGCGCCCGGTCGTCGACGAGTCGGCGCTGGCGGTGCTGCAGTTCACGAGCGGCGCCACGGCCGACCCGAAGGGCGTGATGCTCCCGCACCACACCGTGCTCGCCAATCTCGACGCCGCGGCCGCGGCCGCGGGCCTGCATGCGGGCGACGACGTGCTCGTGTCGTGGCTCCCCCTCTACCACGACATGGGCCTGATGAAGCTCACGCTGGCGATGATCACCGGCACCGACTTCGTGCTCGCCCCCCCGCAGGACTTCCTCGCCTCGCCGGGCCGCTGGATGGAGTGGATGTCGGCCTTCGGCGGCACCGCGTCGGCGGGACCGAACTTCTCCTACGCGCTCGCCACGCGCGCCCTCAAGCACGCCGGCGGTCTCGACCTCTCGCGCTGGCGCGTGTGTCTCAACGGGGCCGAGCCCATCCATCCGTCGACGGTCGAGGCGTTCTGTGAGGCAGCCACTCCGCATGGCTTCGACGCGCGTGCGGTGTTCTGCGCCTTCGGCATGGCCGAGCTCACCATCGCCGGCACCTTCCCGGTGCCCATGACCGGCATGCAGGTCGACCCGGTCGACCGGCGCGTGCTCGAGATCGAGCGCTACGCCGCTCCGGGCGATCCCTCTGTCGATACCACGCGTCGCCTGGCGCGTCTCGGGCGCCCCGTGCCCGGGCTCGAGATGCGGGTGGTCGACGCCGAGAGCGGCAGCCTGCTGAGCGAGCGCGAAGTCGGCGAGCTCCAGTTCCGCGGCCCCTCGGTCACCTCCGGGTACTACCGCCGTCCTGACGCCACCGCGGACGCGTTCGACGGCGACTGGCTGCGCACCGGCGACCTCGCCTACGTCGTCGAGGGAGAGCTGGTGCTGTGCGGGCGGATGAAGGACGTGATCATCGTCGGCGGTCGCAACGTGTTCCCCGAGGACGTCGAGCGTGCCGCCGAGACGGTCGACGGCGTGCGGGCCGGGAACGTGATCGCGTTCGGCGTCGAGCGGGGCAAGGGCCGCGAGGGCCTGGTCGTGGTGGCCGAGACGAAGTCGGACGACGCCGGTCCGCTGCGCCAGGCCGTCACGCGCCGCGTACGGCAGGCGATCGGACTCCCGCCCGAGGATGTCGTGTTCGTCAGCCCGGGAACGCTGCCGAAGACGTCGTCGGGCAAGCTCCAGCGCTCGCTCTGCCGGAGCCGGTACCTGAACGCCCAGCTCCAGCCGGTCTAGCGCTCAGCCGGCGCGGAGGCCGTCGAGGACGGCGGCCCAGCGCTCTGGGTCGGAGCGGTAGGGGGCGTAGAAGTTGACACGGTCCATCACGTCTCCGTAACGCGCCAGCAGCAGCTTGGGAATCTCCTCGGGCTCGCCGACGACGGCGAACGTGTGGAGCATCTCGTCGTCGATCAGGGAGCCCATCTCCACCCACTCGCCCTGCTTCGACAGCGCGTTCAGCTCGTCCTGCAGCGCCCCCCAGCCGTGCAGCTCGAGCACGCCGCGATACGCGGGAGTCGACCCGTAGAACGCGATCTGCTGACGTACGCCGTCGGCCGCCTTGGCCATCTCCTCCTCGGTCGCACCGGTGACGACGAAGCAGGGGCAAGAGATCTCGAACTCGCTGCGTTTCCTATTCGCCGTGGCCAGCCCCCGTTCGAGCGCAGGAAGGCTGACCTCGCGCAGGTAGCGCTCGGTCGTGAACGCGTGGGCGAGAAGGCCGTCGGCGACCTCGCCGGCCACCTCCGTCATCCGGTCGCCTACCGCGGCAAGGAACACGCGCGGTGGACCGTAGGGGTTGGGGCCCGGGTTGAAGAACGGCGTCATCAGCGTGTGCGTGTAGTACTCACCCCGGAACTCCAGCTTCGACCCGTTGTTCCAACAGTCCCAGATGGCGCGCATGGCGAGAACGAGCTCTCGCATGCGCGCCGCCGGGTGCGACCACGGCATGCTGAAGCGCTTCTCGATGTGGGGCTTGATCTGCGAGCCGAGGCCGAGGAGGAACCGGCCCTTCGAGAACGCCTGGAGATCGTTGGCGATGTTGGCGAGCGTCATCGGGTTGCGGGCGAAGGCCACGGCGATGCCGGTGCCCAGCTCGATGCGCTCGGTGCGCTCGGCGGCGATGAGGAGCGGGAAGAACGGGTCGTGGCTGGTCTCCGCCGACCAGGCGCCGTCGTAGCCGACACTCTCGAGCTCCTTCGCCGACCGCCCGATGGCGTCGAAGTCGAAGCTGCCGAGCCCGAACCCACCGTCGACCTTCATGCCTGCTCCTATCTCTCGTCGCGAAGGAAGCGTTCGAGCTCGGCCGCGATCTCGTCGCC
>VAYF01000102.1 GCA_005883885.1 Actinomycetota bacterium
TGCGACCTCCACCGTCTACTTCGACAAGTTCCGTTTCCTCACGCGACCCGATCTGCTGGATCAGGTCGCGGCCGAGGTCGCTCGGCTGCTCGCGCCTTCGACGGAGCTCCTCGGAGCGCCGGAAGGTGCCGCGATGCTGCTCGTCGCCGCCGTCTCGCTCCGGTCCGGCCTCCCCGTGACCGTCGTGCGCAAGCGAGCGAAGGACTACGGCACCCGGGCACAGGTCGAGGGTGAGGTGCCAGCGGGAGCGATCACCACCCTGCTGGAGGACGTGAGCACGACGGGTCATCAGGTCCGTCGCGCCGCCGAGGTCCTCACGGAAGCCGGAGCGGACGTGCGGCGTATCGTGCTGGCGATCGACCGCGGGGGCGCGGACCACTTGCGCGCGGCCGGATATGAGGTGGAGGCCGTCGCCGTGCTCCGCCCGTCCGACTGAGCGTCAGACGCGATCGCAGCGCCAGATGCGGAGCTGCCAGAGCCACCGGCTGCCGCGCTGACGGAAGCTGACCAAGCCTTCCTTCATCATGCGGGCGACGGCCTTCGACCTGGCGACCAGATCCGGCAGCGGGAACTCTCGTTCGAGGACGGGGCGCATGTGGTCGCCGAAGATCTCACGAGCAGCGTCGAGGATCGCCTGCTCGTCTTGGATCGTGCCCGTCGGCAGGTAGAGACGGCCACCCATCGCCAGGGTGTCGCCGATCGAACGCAGGAACTTGGCCGGGAGCTCGGCCCCGGTGGGTCCGCCGGCAGGGACGTCGTCGAACCAACCCGACTCCGCGGCGATCGCGTCCGGGATCCCCGAAACGTCGCCGATCAGCACGTCGGCGTGCACGTCGCGCACCGGCTCGAGCAGGTCTCCGGAGCGGAACTCGCAGATGTGGTCGAGCCCCAGCCGGCGGGCGTTCTCCCTGGCCGCCTCCACCGCTCGCTGGGAGAGGTCGACCCCGTACACCCTGGCGGCGCCGAGCTTCGCGGCGACGATCGAGAGGACACCGCTGCCGCAACCGACGTCGATCACGGTGTCTCCAGGCGTGATCTCGAGGGCATCTGCGAGGGTGCGGCTGGTCGTCGTGGGGCTGAAGACCCCGGGACCCAGGAGGAGCGGGAAGGGGCCCTCGCGACCCTTCCAGTGGGTCTCCACGTTTTGGCTCACCATCGGTCACTCCGGTCGTCGGGGGAAGTGGCCTCCGAGTCAACACACCTGGACGCCACGTCGAGGCTACACCTCGGGAGGTTCCACCGCCGCATCGGGCCCGGCAACGAGTTTACCGGTCTCGACGGCCGCGGCGTCGGCCTCGAGTCGAGCCGCCAGTCGGCCGGTCCCGATGCCGCGGATCCCATCGGGGTACGCCTTCACGCGCCTTGCTCCTCGCCGGAGCAAGGTGATCGCCCCGTGCGCGTTGCCACGCAACAGATGGACGTAGCCCGCGCCCATCTGGGAGAGCCCCTTGAACAGCTCTTCCTCGCCCGTTCCGCGCGCCTGCTTCCACGCGGTCTCCCAGGCTTCGTGCGCCCCGAAGTAGTTGCGTCGGCGGAGCAGGTCGCGGCCGAGACGATCGTTCTCCTCCATCGGCAAGGCGTCGAAATCGGGCAGGTGGAGCAGGTTCACCGCTTCCCGAGCGAGCGGCCTGCCCAGCTCGTCTCGGGGTCTTTCCTGCTTCTGCCGGCGTTCCGAGGGAACACCCGTCTTGCCCGTGGCTTCTTCCGGCATCCTTCGATGCTAGCCGCTCCCGCGACGGAACTGGCGGACGCGCTTGACTCGGCGGCGTCCGCGCAACGGCTGCACATCGATCGGGATCACGCTGATCGTGCCGTCCGGCTCGAGGTATGCGGCTCGAACCCCGCCCACGTCCGCGATCCCATGCTCCCGGATCGCCGTCTCGACCTCCTCATGCGCGAGGCCCTCGTGCCGCAACCCGTGTGGCACGAGGGCGCCATCCTTCACAAGGAGGGTCGGCCCGCCCTCCAACAACCGCTCGCCGAGCGGCGTCAGACCCAACAAGCGGACGACCGCGAAGTTCATCACGAGGAGCACGGCCGCCGCGACGAGGCCGCCCGAGAGCGAGACATCGGGTCCGACCATGGCGTTCTGCACGGCGTTCGCGATCAGCAGGATCATCACCAGATCGCCGGTGCTCATCTGACCCAGCTGCCGCTTCCCGAACAGCCGGAGCCCGAACAGGATCGCCAGATAGACGATCGCCGTGCGGATCGCGATCTCCCAGGCCGGAGTCCCGAACCTGAAGAGCATCTCAGGCCTCCGCTTCGAGCTCGGATTCCGCGAGCTCTTCGAGCGTCTCGCGGAGCGTGTCGTAGCGACGGTCCCCCAACTAGCGCCGGGTCCGCTGCTCGACCGACTGGACCGCCCAGCGGCACTCGGCGGCCGCACGACGGCCCCGCGCGGTCAGCCGCACCAGCTTCGCGCGCGCATCGTTCGGGTCGGGAACGCGGCGGACGTAGCCACGAGCCTCCAGATCATCCACCATCGCCATCATCCCCTGCTTGGTCAGGCGAACGTGCTCGGCGAGGTCGGTCAACCGTGAGCCGCTCCGCCGATCGACCCCGAGGAAGACCGCGGCGTGTCCGGGCCGGACGTCGGGGAACCCCCGGTCGGCGAGGTCGGAATCGAGCTCGGTGGCGAGCGCCCGTCGTGCCTCAAGGAGCTGGCGGATCAGGTCGGCCATGGGGCGCAATCGTTGCAGGCCGGATGGTCATGGTCAATCAGGTTGACCATCGGTCCTCGGTACCCTTCCCCGACATGGCGATCGTGGCCCGCGAGGCTCTCCCCGAGGACTTCGCGGAGGCCGGCCGGGTCACGGCCGAGGCCTACCGCGAGTTCGTCCCGCAGGACGACGACGGCGACTGGGAGCGATACCTCGCCCGGCTCGCGGACGTCGGCGAGCGCGCTACGAGGACCACGACCCTCGTGGCGGTCGAGGAAGGCCGGATCATCGGGTGCGTCACCCTCGAGCTGGAGGGCCGGGTGCGCGAGGGGGACGGCGACCCGCCGCTCGAACCGGGTGAGGCGCACATCCGGATGCTCGGGGTGGACCCGGCGGCGCGGGCGCGCGGCGCCGGCGGTCGGCTGATGGCCGAGTGTGAGGCGCGCGCCCGCGCCGCCGGCAAGACCCACATCACGCTCCACACCACCATGAAGATGGAGGCTGCCCAGCGGATGTACGGGCGTCTCGGGTACGTCCGCAGCGCCGACCGCGTCTTCCCCGACGGGTTCGTGCTCCTCGGCTACCGCAAGGAGCTGTCGGGCTCGATGACCTGATCCTGGAACTGCTGCTCGTAGAGCCGCGCGTAGAGACCGCTCTTCGTCAACAGCTCGTCGTGGGTCCCCTGCTCGACCACCCGCCCCCGGTCGATCACGAAGATCACGTCCGCCTGCAGGATGGTCGACAGCCGGTGCGCGATCGCGATCGTGGTCCGCCCCTGCATCAGCGGCTCCAGGGCCGCCTGCACCAGTCGTTCGGAGGTCGTGTCGAGCGACGAGGTCGCCTCGTCCAGGATGAGGATGCTGGGGTCCTTGAGGATCACTCGCGCGATCGCGAGGCGCTGCTTCTCGCCGCCCGACAGCTTGTAGCCGCGCTCCCCGACCACCGTGTCGTACCCCTCGGGGAGCTCGGAGATCTTCCCGTGGATGTTGGCCGCCCGCGCCGCGGCCTCCAGCTCCTCCTGTGTCGCATCGGGCTTGCCGTACAGCAGGTTCCGACGGACCGTGTCGTGGAAGAGGTAGGTCTCCTGGGTCACCACGCCGATGGCCTCGCCGAGCGACTCGAGGGTGACGCGCCGGACGTCATGGTCGTCGATCCGCACGGCTCCGCCCTGGACGTCGTACAGACGCGGCACGAGGTAGGTGATCGTCGTCTTGCCGGCGCCGCTCGGACCGACCAGGGCGGCGAGTTGCCCTGGCTCGATCCTGAGCGAGACGTCGTCCAGCGTCCATTCGCGGAGCTGTTCGGTCGGCACCGCCTCCGGCGAGATGGGCACGACGTCGGACGCCGGCTCCTCGTACCGGAACCGGACGTGATCGAGCTCGACGCTGCCGCGAACGTTCACGAGCGGCACCGCGTCCGGCGCGTCGACGATCTCGTGTTCCAGGTCGAGGTACTCGAAGACACGGTCGAACAGGGCGAACGACGACTGCACCTCGGTCGAGACCTGCAGCATCGAACCGATCGGGAAGAACAACCGGGATTGCAGCGTGGTGAACCCCACGAGCATCCCCGACTGGATCAGGACGGAGCCGTGGTTCGAGTTGACCCATCCCGCCACGAGGTACACGAGCGCCGGGGTGATCGAGAAGAAGAACCCGATCAGCGCGAAGAACGAGCGCCCGATCATCGTTTGGCGTATCTGCAGGCCGGTCAGTCGTTCGTTCTCCTCGCGGAACCGTCCGATCTCGAAGGACTGGCGGCCGAAGGACTTGGACAGCAGCATCCCGGAGACCGATAGCGTCTCCTCGGTGATCGACGTGAGGTCGGCGAGCGTCTTCTGGGTGCTCGTCGCCACGACCCGCCGAGCCTTCCCGACACGCACCGTGAGCCACAGGAACAGCGGCAGGAGGAGCAAGGACAGGATGGTGAGCGGGATCGAGATGATCAGCATCGTGACGATCGTGCTGACGATCGTGACCGTGTTCGACAGGACGGTCGACGCCGTGTCGGTCACCACCGACTGGACCCCTCCGACGTCGTTCGCCAGCCGCGACTGGATCTCACCGGTCCGCGTCGTGGTGAAGAATCGCAGCGGCATCTGCTGCAGGTGGCGGTAGAGCGCGTTGCGGAGGTCCTGCATCACGCGGAGCCCGACCTGATTCGCGAGATACGTCTGCCCGACCCCGATGATGCTGGTCACCAACGGGATCGCGATCATCAGGGCGACGTAGCGGTACAGCAAGGGCAGGTTCGGGCAGGGCTGGCCGGCGCAGTTGCTGTTCGCTCCGAACAGCGCCTTGTCGAACACCGCGATGATCAGCAGGGGGTTCACCACGCCGAGACCGGCCGTGATGACGATGGCGAGGCCGACGACCGCGACCTTCTTCTTGTACGGCGAGAAGGTTCGAACCACCCGACGAACGGTTGCCGGCTTGATCGGCCGCGGATCCTCGTCGAGCGGCCGAGCGCCCATGCCGAACATGCGTCCGTGCCGTCCCATAGCCTTCAACGATACGGCGGAGCCGCGGATGTTACGGAGCCAGCACGTCGGTCAACGGTCGACGTCACCCGGCGGAGCCGCCGATGTGCGAAAGGACGCGGCTGCGACGGAGCACGTCGTCGAGCATGGCCGGGGTGAGCTTCCCGGTGAACGTGTTCTGCTGGCTGGGATGGAAGCATCCGAGGACCCGGTAGGGGCCGACCGATGCTTCCACGCCGTGGCCGAACCGTGGCTTCGGCCGCGGGGTGGGGTGGCCGAGGGCGGCGACCCCCCGGAGCGCCCCGTCCCACGCGAACGAGCCCAACGGAACGATCACACGGAGTTGGGAGAGCGCGCCGAGCTCCCGCTCGAGGAACGGGAGGCAGCGGTCGCGCTCCTCGGGGGTCGGGCGGTTCCCGGGTGGGGCGCAGCGGTTCACGGCGCTCAGGTACGCCCCCCGGAGGCGGAGGCCGTCGTCCACGGACGTGGACGACGGCCGGTTCGCGAACCCGGCCCGGTGCAGCGCCGCGAACAGGAAGTCCCCTGAACGATCGCCCGTGAAGATCCGCCCCGTCCGGTTGCCGCCGTGTGCGGCCGGCGCGAGCCCGAGGACGAGGACGCGCGCCCGAGGGTCGCCGAACCCCGGCACCGGTCGCCCCCAGTACGGCTGGTCCGCGAAGCGGGCGACCTTCTCCCGAGCGACCTGCTCGCGCCAGGCGACGAGCCTCGGGCATCGACGGCACACGACGATGTCGCTCCGGATCTCGTCGAACGCCTTCGGCGTCACGGCGCGCCGGTCCCGATGCGGTCGAAGATGTCGTAACGCCCGAAGTTCGCGGTGGACCCGTTGTACTGGACGTAGGCCCGATCCGCCGTCGCCACGACGGACGCCTGATCGTTCAGGGTTCGGCCGGTGGTCGCCGGCGCGACGACCGACGGCGGGGTGAAGAGCGTTCCGTCGGCCGAGGTGGCCGACAGCAGATCGACCCGGGCGACGGCCTTGTGGCTGTTGCAGTCGTAGGTCAGCGAGGTGTCTTCGCACGCCGCCCACATCGCGATGAATCCACCGGGCGCGGGTTCGACGACCGTGGAGTATCCGCCCGCGTACGGGATGCCGTTGGCGATCCCGTTGACCCAGATGGTCGTCGGCGTCGTCGTGACGGCCGTGCCGTCGAACGTCGTGTAGACCTGCTTCGTGGGGGTGTTCCAGGCGATCGTCACGGCGCCCGGCGCCAGCGGCGACGCCGATACGACCGGGTAGCCGCCCTGTCGGAGCGAGACGCGGCCGGCGAGCGCGACCGTTGCGTTCCAGTTCGCTGCGCTCGCCGCGGCCGTCGGCGTCTTCCCCGAGAGGTCGATCGCGCGCGCCCGCAGCGAGCCCTTCGCGTCGGCCACCCATGCAACCGTGATCAGATTCCCGACCGCGGCGATATTGGCGTATCCGCGGTACCCGTCGACGCGGTCCAGCAGCGTCGTGCGGCCGATCGCGATCGGGACGGACCAGGCCGCGAAGCGCGACCGTTCCCGGAAGTACACCTTGCCGTTCGCGGCGTCGACCCACGCGGCGTACAGGTTCACGGGCCCGAACGCCGTCTTGGCTGCCGCCACGATCGGATAGTCGATCCTGCGGGTGGGCGGCGTCAGCGACTTCACTCCCCGCCAGGTCGAGCCGCCGTCGATGCTCGTGTTCACCTGGAGCCGACGAGGTGCGCCGGCTCGGTCGTACGCGCTGAAGCCGGTCACCCAGCCGACGATGATCTTAGTGCCTGCCGTCGCGATGCTCGCGCCTTCCGCGTTGACCACCCCGCCCGAGAGCCTCCTCGGCGTCGTCCAGGTGATGCCGTCGGGGCTCGCGCTGTAGTACGCGGCCTGGGGGGTCATCGCATCGGAGATGAACGCGTCGTGCAGCCGGAAGCTTGGATCCGCGGGGATGCCCGAGAAGTCGAGGGAGTTGCCGTAGTTCCACGAATACGCGCCCGGGATGCCGTGCTGCGTGCCCCAGCTGATCGCGGACGAGGCCGTCCCGGGGAGGATCAGGGCCAGCGCGACCGCGAGGATGACCGACCGTCGGCTCACGTGTGCCATGGGCTCACCATGATGCGCCATGTGGCTCGCCCGGCTTCGCGCGGGAACGTCCCTTCCTGCGACGCAAGGAGGCGAACCGCTCCTCAGCCCGAGCGAAGGGCTCCAGGGGATCGAGCGATCGCTCCACGACCTCCAACAGCGATCCGAACCCCGCCGCCTCGTAGTCGTCCTCCAGCAGCTCCGTGGCGCCCAGCAGCGCGATCTCGAGCCCGTCCCGGCATGCGGACCACTCATCCTCCAGCTCCGGACGCCTCCACGCGGGCATGGCGTCGCGCGCCCGGGTGAGCCGTGCGACGAACTCTTCAAGCGCGTCCTGCAAGGGGCGCCCCGGGAGCCGGGTTCCCGGGACGATGTCGGTGAGCCCCGCTTTGGCCGGTTCGATCTCGTCCAGAACGATGTGGAACGCTCGGAGTGACGGGAGCAGCTCATCCGGCAACGCCCTCCGACGGAACATCACAAGCCGAAGACACGCCGGCGGGCGACGAGGATCCGCCCGGGGTCGTTCGTGGCCACCGCGTCGACACCGGCCCGCATCAACCCGATCGCCTCGTCGGGATCGTCGCTGATCCACGTCCCGACCCGCATCCGCGCCGCGTGCACGCGCTCCGCGAACCCATCCGGTGCGCCGAGCACCGCGGCGACCGCGGGCAGCACCCACGGGTGACCCTGGGCTCGCGCGAAGATCAGGCCCGCGTCGGCCTCGACGCTCGGCTCGGTGAGCAACCCGGTTGGGAGGTGCGGAGCAAGCTCGTGGCTCCGCGCGATGGAGAGCGGGTTGAAGCTCGAGATGATCACCGGCCCGTCGAACGCCGTGGACGCGAGCCCCGCGATCGTCGCCTCAACCGCCTCCTCGCGGTCGGGGTTGAAGTCCGGCTCGCCCGGCACGTTCTTGATCTCGATGTCGGCGGCGGCGCGGCCGGAGAGGACGTCGAGCGCTTCCTGCAAGGTCGGGACCCCGGCCGCGCCGCCGCCGGCGAGCTCGATCCGGAGCCGGCGGACCTGTTCGAGCGTCATCGACCGGACGAGCCCGCTCCCGTCCGTCGTTCGCGCGACGTCGGCGTCATGCATGACCACCGCGACCCCGTCCGACGTCATGCGGACGTCGAACTCCACTGCCTCCGCGCCGAGCTCGATCGCCGACTCGAAGGCTTCCACCGTGTTCTCCGCGACGTTCGCCGAGTCGCCCCGATGGGCCACCACGACCCCTTGACTGAACGGCCATTCAGACACTATCGTGGCCTCCACACGGGCCGTTTGGCTGTGCCTGTGGAGCCGCACGAACCATGACTGAACGAAGATTCAGACACGATCCCGACGAGATGTGGTGGCTCTCGGATGCGGCCTGCACCGGCGCGGACCCCGAGCTCTTCTTCCCGATCGGGTCGTCGCCGCCGGCTGCCGATCAGGCGGTTCGCGCCAAGGCGATCTGCGGCTCCTGCCCCGTCCGTTCCGCCTGCCTCGAGTGGTCGCTCGCGACCTATCAGGACGCCGGCGTCTGGGGAGGCTTGGATGAGGAGGAGCGACGGGAGATCCGGCGGCTCCGTAGACGCGCCGTCGCGGACGGCCGCGCGTTGGAGCCGGCGGTCTGAGGGGTCCGCGGTCACGCCTGGCTGGATGGACACAACGGTTCGATCGGACACTCCGTGCATGCCGGCTTCTTCGCGTGACAGAGCGCCCGCCCGTGGTCGATCAGCACGTAGGTGAAGGAGAACCACTTCTCGCGCGGGATCAGACGCATCAGATCCTGTTCGATCTTCGCGGGGTCCGACTCGTTGCTGAACCCGAT
>VAYF01000307.1 GCA_005883885.1 Actinomycetota bacterium
GCGGCAGGAGGCGTCGCGCGGCGCGCTCGACCACGAGCGCGACGAGCATCGCCGAACCGAGCAACCAGAGCGCCCACCACAGCCTCGCCGGGCCCTGTGGAGCGTGCACGAGGTGGCCGAGGATCGTCGCCGCGAGGGCGGCACACGCGGCCGGGACGAGCGCCGCGACCGCCCGGAGCGAGAGGCTGAGCAACGGTCGAGCACGCCACCGGCCGCCGGGCTTGGTCGGCCCGACCGCCCTCCCCGGCGCCGAAGACGGCCTGCTCACGTGACAGGTATCGGCCGCTCGGCCGATGTCTTGATAGGTCGATCGCCCACAGGCCATGCGTCGGAGCGCCCACGGCTACCATCGTTGCCATGCCGAAGCGAACGCGTGGGAGCGGCGGTCCCGCGTTCACGGTTCCGCTCCCCCGGCCGCTCGAGACCCGCAAGGGCGAGCGCGACGCTTGGTGGGTGGACCTTCCGGAACGAGCGCTCCGCCTGTCCAATCTCGACAAGGTCTTCTGGCCGGACGAGGCGTACACGAAGGGCGACCTGATCGCGTACTACTTCAACGTCTCGAACCTGCTGCTGCCGCACCTCGAACGACGACCGCTCACGATGAAGCGGATGCCCGACGGGATCGACGGCCCCGACTTCTACGAGAAGTCGGCGCCGTCGCACACGCCGGAGTGGGTCCATCGATGCACGGTCCTATCGGAGGACGCGAAGACCGGGCAGATCGACTACCTCACGGTCGACGACCTTGCGACGCTCCTGTTCGTCGCGAACCTCGGGGCGATCGAGATGCATCCGCTCCACTCACGTTGCGAGGACGTCCAGCATCCGGACTACCTGTTCTTCGATCTGGACCCGTTCCCGCCGTACACCTACGACGACGTGCTCAGCGTGGCCCGGCACATCGAGGTGCTGCTGGAGCAGCTGGGCATGACGGGGTTCCCGAAGACGAGCGGCGCGACCGGCCTGCAGATCTACGTCCCCCTGGAGCAGGGCGCGTACACGTACGCGGAGGCTCGCGCCTTCGTCGGCGCCTGCGGGCGGCTGATCAAGGAGGCGGACCCGGACAAGGTGACCATGGCCTGGCGCGT
Organism: Actinomycetota bacterium; assembly: GCA_005883885.1. Taxonomy (GTDB): domain Bacteria; phylum Actinomycetota; class UBA4738; order UBA4738; family HRBIN12; genus AC-51. The sequence continues at coordinate 1,089 of VAYF01000307.1, forward strand.
CGCCGACCGCGCCGGGAAGATCTTCATCGACCACAACATGAATCGGCAGGGGGCGAACATCGCCGCCGCGTATTCGCTGCGGCCCGAGGCCCGCGCGCCGGTCTCGACCCCGCTCACCTGGGACGAGGTCCGAGCGGGCGGGTTCGAGCCGCAGGACTTCCGGATCGACAACGTGTGGGAGCGGTTCGCGACCGTCGGCGACCTGTGGGCGGGCGTCCGTGAGGGTCCGGGGGCCGATCTGGGCGCCGCCCTCGATGCGCTCGGGGTCGAGGTGGAGGAGGACGATCCCGTCCGGGGCCCGCTCCCCCGGACCGCGGCGCCGGATGTCCGGGGCAAGACCTCGGACGAGATCGCCCTCGCCTCGAAGGACCCGGCGCTGTTCGAGTACGTCCGCCGACGCGCGTTCGGACCCGAGGGGACCACAGAGCCGGCGCCCGGCGACGAGGCCGGCACCGGCAACTCGTTCGTGATCCACAAGCACCGCGCGACCCGCCTGCACTACGACGTCCGCCTCGAACGCGACGGCGGGTTGCCGTCGTGGGCGGTCCCGAAAGGGCTCCCCACCACGAAGGGCGAGAAGCGGCTCGCCGTCCAGACCGAGGTCCATCCGCTCGAGTACGGGTCGTTCCAGGGCACGATCCCGGAGGGTCATTACGGCGCGGGCGAGGTCCGCATCTTCGACGATGGCTGGTACGAGCCGATCGAGTGGACCGACACGAAGGTCTCGTTCCGGCTCCACGGGCGGCGCTATCCGGGGCTCGAGTTCCACTTCGTGAAGACCCGCACCGACTGGCTCGCGTTCCTCGCCTCGAACCAGACCGCGCCGCTGATCGCCTCCCCTCCCCGGTTCACGCCGATGCTGGCGGAGGGCGGCGCGCGAGCCTTCGACGATCCGGCGTGGTGGTTCGAACCCAAGCTCGACGGGATCCGGTGCCTCGCCGAGATGACGACCGGGGAGACCGTCCTTCGTTCACGGACCGGTCGCGACATGACCGCGCAGTACCCGGAGCTCCACATGGTCCACGAGCTCGTCGACGAGGTGAACGCGGTGATCGACGGCGAGATCGTGGCCTTCGACGCGAGCGGGCGGAACTCGTTCGAGACGCTCCAGCAGCGGATGAACCTGTCGAACCCCCGTCAGATCGAGCGGATACGCGCGCAGATCCCGGTGGCGCTCGTCGTGTTCGACCTCCTGTGGTTGGACGGCCGGGACACGACGGGTCTGACGCTCGAGGATCGGCGGGAGCTGCTGCGACTCGTCGTGGAGCAGGACGATCGGCTCCAGCTCGTGACGTGGGTCGAGGGCGAGGGGAACGCGTTGGTCGAGGCCGCGCGCGCCCAAGGCCTCGAGGGGGTCGTGGCCAAGCGGCTGGGGTCCCCCTACCTGCCCGGGCGACGGGCGGATACGTGGCGCAAGATCAAGCTCCGCGACACGCAGGACTGCGTGATCCTCGG
>VAYF01000308.1 GCA_005883885.1 Actinomycetota bacterium
CAGACGAGCGCTCCGTCCGCACGGTACGAGCGGTACTCGGCGACGAACCGCGTCCCGGCGTCGTCCGCGTCCGCGGACGACGCCAGGACGCGCTCCCGATCGTCGGGGTGGATCAGGTCCACCCAGACGTCCGTGTAGCGCTCCGGCGAGACACCGAGGAGCTGCTCCACCTGCGGACTCACGTAGAGGTGACGGTGCGTCGCAGGGTCCCAGCTGTAGGAGACGGCCGGGGACCCCTCGATCAGCGATCGCAGGCGGGCATCGGCCGTCTCCCGGAGTCGCTGCTCCCGGTTCGCCTCGGCTGACCGGCGCAGCGCGAGGAGGGCCGTCCCCGCGAGTCCGACGAGTGCGAGCCCGAGCGCCTCGCCAAGACCGCCGGACGCCAACCGATCCCGGAGCCGCGCGAAGATGCCGAGAGCACTGCCCACGGCGAAGAGCACGGCCGCGGCCGTCGCGACGATGAGCACGTCGCGTCGTCCGTTCGGCCGCCGAGGGGGGCTGGTTGGCCGCACACGTTCGCGCACGTCCCCCCGGTTATCGGGTGGGGAAGGAGGCGTCTGAACTTCCCGTCCGCGGCTTCCCGTCCGCGGCTTCCCCTTCGCCGGCAGGGGCTTTCCAAGGAGGACGTCCGGGTCGGGTCCCCGAGACGCCCGCCGGGTCAGAAGTGCGCCAGGTCGCGCATGGCGACGAAGATGTGATCCGGCTCGGGCTCCATGTAGTAGTGCTCGAGCGCCCCCGCGAAAGGCATCGCCGGGATGTCCGGCCCGCCGATCCGCACGATCGGCGCGTCGAGGTCGAACATGGCCTGCTCGGCGATCGTCGCTGCGATCTCGGCGCCGGCGCCATAGGTCCGGTTGTCCTCGTACACGACCATCGCGCGTGCGGTCTTGCGCACCGATGCGAGGATCGTCTCGGTGTCGAGGGGCGCCAGGGAGCGCACGTCGACGACTTCGGCATGGATCCCTTCGTCCTGCTCGAGCCGGGCGGCCGCGTCGAGACAGCGATGCAGCTCGTAGCCGTAGCTCACGACGGTCAGGTCCGTGCCCTCTCGTTTGACGTCGGCCAGACCGATCGGCGTCGATCGCGGGACATCCGGAACGTCACCTTTGATCAGCCGGTAGCACTTCTTGTGTTCGAGGAACAACACGGGATCGGGGTCGGCGATCGCCGTGTGCAGCAGCCCGGCGGCATCGGCCGGGGTCGACGGCATCACCACCTTCACGCCGGGGATGTGAGCGTAGAACGCCTCGATCGATTGCGAATGGTAGAGCGCGCCGTGGATCCCGCCGCCACACGGCGCTCGGATGACCATCGGACATCCCCAGTCGCCGTTCGTTCGGTACCGCATGCGCGAGGCCTCGGAAAGGATCTGGTCGAAGGCCGGATGGATGAAGTCCGCGAACTCGATCTCGGCGACCGGCAGCAAGCCGTGGAGCGCCATCCCGATAGCGACGCCGACGATGCCGGACTCGGCGAGCGGCGCATCGACCACGCGCTGCTCGCCGAACTCAGCCATGAACCCCTCGGAGACCTTGAAGACCCCGCCCCGCGCGCCGACGTCCTGACCGATCAACACGATGCGGTCGTCCGCCGCCATCTCGTCATGGAGTGTGTCGCGGATCGCGGTGACGAGGTTCTTCTCCGTCACGGGTCGTCCTCGGCGAAGACATGGCGGGTCGCGGTCGCGGGGTCGGGGTCGGGTGCGTCCCAGGCGGCCTTGATCGCGGACTCGACCTGCGTCTTCACCTCATCATGGACGGTCTGGAGGGCGGCTCGATCCGTGATGCCGCCATCGACGAGGTACGTCGCGAACCGTTCGATGGGATCGTGGTGTCGGCGCTCCTCGACCTCCTCGCGCGAACGGTAGGACTTGTCGTCGTCGTCCGACGTGTGAGGGAGGAAGCGGTAAGTCTTGCACTCGATCAGGGTCGGTCCTTCGCCCGCCCGAGCACGGTCGTGCGCCTCCTTCATCACCCGGAAGCACGCGAGGACGTCGTTGCC
>VAYF01000103.1 GCA_005883885.1 Actinomycetota bacterium
CGGCATCGAGAATTACTCACGCCACATCGACGGGCGGGGGCCGGGCACCGCGCCGTTCACCTTGCTCGACTATTTCCCCGACGACTACCTGGTGGTCCTCGACGAATCCCACGTGACGGTTCCCCAGCTGCACGGCATGTACGAGGGGGATGTCTCGCGCAAGACCACGCTGGTGGATTTCGGGTTTCGGCTCCCGTCCGCCATCGACAACCGGCCGCTGCGCTTCGACGAGTTCCAGGAGCGGGTGCACCAGCTCGTCTACATGTCGGCCACCCCCGGTCCCTACGAGCTCCGGGTGACGTCCACGGTGGTCGAGCAGATCGTGCGACCCACCGGCCTGATCGACCCTGAGGTCGAGATCCGCCCGACCAAGGGTCAGGTCGACGACCTCATGGGGGAGATCCGATCGCGGACGGATCACGATCAGCGCGTCCTCGTCACCACGCTCACGAAGAAGATGGCGGAGGACCTGACCGACTACCTCGTCGAGATGGGGATCCGCGTCCGGTACCTCCACTCGGAGGTCGACACGTTGCAGCGGATCGAGATCGTCCGGGACCTCCGGCTCGGCGAGTTCGACGTCCTGGTCGGGATCAACCTGCTCCGGGAGGGACTCGATCTCCCCGAGGTGTCACTGGTCGCGATCCTTGACGCCGACAAGGAGGGGTTCCTCCGCTCCGGGACCTCGCTGATCCAGACGATCGGACGGGCGGCCCGCAACGTGGACGGGACCGTCCTGATGTACGCCGACAGCGTGACCGACTCCATGAAGGCGGCCATCAGCGAGACCCAACGCCGCCGTCAGATCCAGCTCGCGTACAACACCGAGCACGGGATCGACCCCCAGACGATCCGCAAGAAGGTGACGGACATCCTCCTATCCCTCCGTGGGGAGGATCAGGCCCCCACCACGCCGAAGCGCGAGCGTCGCCGGAAGGTCACGCATCCCGAGATGCCCACCGAGGAGCTCGAACGGCTGATCCAGGGGCTCGAGGAGGAGATGCACCAGGCCGCGAAGGACCTCCGGTTCGAATACGCGGCACGGCTCCGCGACGAGGTGCAGGAGCTCCGCAAAGAGCTGCGACAGCTCCGCGAAGCCGGCGTGGCGTAGCCTTCGCCGGGTGAGCAACCTCAGCATCCGCGCGCCGCTCGCGTGGCTCGGCACGGGTGGGCTCACGGCGGACGTCCAGATCGATCTGGACGGCGGCGTGATCGCGTCCGTCGGCAGGGTGCATCCGGTTCCGGAGGACACCGACGTGCTTGCCGCCGACGGCATCGTGATCCCGGCGGCGGCCGATCGCCACGTCCACATCGGGCTCGCGGATCCCGCCGCGGTCCTCGCCCGCGGCGTGACCGCGGTCCGCGACCTGGGGTGGCCGGCGGACAGCATCTTCCCATTGGCCGACCTGTCCGAGCTGCCGAACTTCGACGGTCCGTTGATCCGCGCCGCCGGCCCGATGATGACCGTCCCGGGCGGCTACCCGACGCGTGACGGCTGGGCACCGCCCGGCACCGGCCGCGAGATCTCGGGTCCCGAGGAAGCCGCCGCCGCGGTCAAGGAGCTCACCGCGGCGGGCGCCACCGCGATCAAGGTCTCGCTCAACGCCGAGGCCGGGCCGGTCCCGTCGGATGCGGAGCTGACCGCGATCTGCGACGCGGCACACGAGGCCGAGCTCCCCGTCACGACGCACACCCAAGGAGCAGGACAGGTGGAGCGGGCGTTGGGCGCCGGCGTCGACGAGCTTGCCCACACGCCATGGACCCATCGCCTGTCGGACGACGTGGTCGCGCGATGCGCGGCCACGATGCGGATCGTCTCCACCCTCGACAGCCTCGGCTTCGGGCGGGACACGCCGGCCCTCCGGACGGCGCTCGACAATCTCCGGCGGTTCCACGATGCGGGCGGAACCGTGATCTACGGGACCGACCTGGGGAACGGCTCGATCCCGCCGGGGATCCACACGCGCGAGTTGCTCTTGCTCCGCGAGGCCGGGCTCACGAACGAGGAGATCGTGCTCGCCCTCACGCGCGCGCCGATCGAGCCGGGCGCCCCCGCCGACCTGATCGTGATAGGACGCGATCCCCTGCGCGATCTGGCGGCGTTCGACGACATCCGGATGGTGGTCCGCGCCGGCCGGGTTGCGCCCCAGCCGGCGGTCGGATAAGCATCGGTCCATGGGCGACCCGTCGCTGGCCGAAGATCCGAACGTCACGCCCGAAGAGCTGCAGCTCGCGACCCGGAACCATGGGATGCCGCTGGAAGGTCTCCGGTATGACGTGACGCCCGCCGGGATGCATTACCTCCTGATCCATTTCGACGTCCCCGAGGTGCGACCGGAGACGTGGAGGCTCACCGTGGACGGGCGGGTGCGCTCGCCCCTTGATCTCGACCTGCTCGATCTCCAGGCCCGCGAGACGGTGACCCGACGCGTGACGCTCGAGTGTGCTGGCAACGGCCGTGCGCGGCTCAGCCCGCGACCGCTGAGCCAGCCCTGGTTGGTCGAGGCGGTCGGCAACGCCGAGTGGACCGGAACCCCGCTCGCCCCGATCCTGCAGGAGTCGGGACTGGAGGACGACGTCGTCGATCTGGTGTTCACGGGGGCCGACCACGGCCTCCAGGGAGACGTGGAGCAGGACTACCAACGCAGCCTGTCGGTGGAGGACGCGATGCGGCCGGACGTGATGCTCGCGTGGCAGATGAACGGCCAGCCGCTGCTCCCGCAACACGGCGCGCCGCTCCGGCTGCTCGTGCCCGGCTGGTACGGCATGACCAGCGTGAAGTGGTTGACGCGGATCGAAGCCGTTCCGGATCGGTTCGACGGGTACCAGATGCTCGCGTACCGCCGACGCGATCACGCGGACGATGAAGGCATCGACGTGACCCGGATCTTCCCCCGCGCGCTGATGATCCCACCCGGGTTCCCCGAGTTCTTCACGCGGACCAGGATGGTCGAGGCCGGTCGGATCGAGCTCCGCGGCCGCGCGTGGTCCGGACGGGGCCGGATCGTTCGGGTCGAGGTGAGCACCGACGGCGGGACGAGCTGGCGGGAGGCGACGCTCGGGGAGCAACCGACATCCACCGAGTGGGTTCCCTGGACGGTCGACTGGGAGGCCGAACCGGGGGAGCACGAGCTCATCGCCCGTGCTACGGATGATGCGGGGAACGTCCAGCCGCTCCAGCAATCCTGGAACCATCACGGGCTCGAGAACAACGCGGTCCAGCGGGTCCCTGTGGTCGTGCGCAGCGTCTCCTGATCTCGTCCGTCAGACGAGCGTCGCCAGCTCGGCGAAGCAGCGATCGACGTCCTCCTCGTTCGTGAAGAAATGCGGGCTGATCCGCAGACCGTCGCCGCGGTAGTCCGTGCAGACGTCGCGCGCCAGCAGCGCATGACAGATCCGCTCCGCCTCCGACCCGACCCGCGCGTTCACCACACCGCCCCGGGCTCGTGGTTCGCGAGGCGTCCGGACGTCCAGACCCAGCCGGTCGGCGTGCTGGAAGACCCGGTCCTGCAGCTCCCACTGCCGCTCCCGGATGCGCTCGACCCCGACCTCCGCGATGACGTCGATCCCGCCCTGCGCGATGAAGAACACCGGGGCCGGCGGGGTCCCGTGCTCAAGACGCCGTGCCGTCGGGTGGTACGTCAGGTGCTCGGTATCGAAGGAGAAGGGCTCGGCCGTCGCGAACCACCCGGTGACGGCAGGCTCCAACGACGCCAGGAGATCACGGCGGCAATAGAGGAAGACGCACCCCGGGCCACCGCACAGGAACTTCAGGGTCCCAGCGACATAGAGGTCGCAGCCGAGGTCGTGCAGGTCGAGCGGGATCACGCCGATCCCGTGGTAGTCGTCGACGAAGCTCAGCGCCCCGCGTTCACGCGCCATCGCGCAGACCGCACTCGCGTCCACGACCGCGCTCGACCGGTAGAGGACGCGGTTCACCATCACCAGAGCGGTCCGTTCGTCGATCGCGGCGTCGTAGCGCTCGAGCGGGATGGTCAAACCGTCGGGCGAGCGTAGCCAGACCAGTTCCGCTCCGGTCTTCGCCGCCCACGCCTGCCAGACCTGCCCGTCGGTGGGGAAGTCCAGCTCGGAGAGCACGATCCGGTTCCGCTCGCCCGAGAGGTCCAGGGCGGAGGCCACCGTCGAGAGCGCGATCGAGACGTTCGTGGTGAGCGCGACCTCGTCCGCATCGCATCCGCAGAGCTCGGCGAAGGACCGCTTCAACCGGGCCATGGCGGGGAAGATGTCCTCGAACCACACGTGATCGGGTGCTCCCTTGCGGGCCCATGCCTGGACGTAGTCGTCGAGGTATCGCCGGGAGCGGTCGCCGACGGGACCCAGCGACGCGCTGATCAGGTACGACTTGCGACGGACGACCTCGAACTCGTCGCGGTAGCTCGCGAGCTCGCGCACCGCCGGCTCCATGCCGGTCACGCCGCGGGGCGACGCCTCACTCGCCCTTCTCCACGAGGTAATCGACGTACAGCGGCCGGAGGGCCTCGCCGACCGCCCCCGAATCGGAGTCGTACAGGAAGTCGTTGATCAGCGCCAGCGGCCGCAGGATGTCGACCTTCGAGCGCTGGTCATCGCCGATGACCTCTTCGGCGACCGGAAGGGCCTTCACGACCTCCCAGAGGAACCCGACGTCCACATGCTTCCGGGCGGTTTCCATCGCCAGGTCATGCAGCTCCTTGATCGGGAGGGCCTCGAGCTCCGCTCGCGTCACCATCGGCTGAGCCTAGCGCACGACCCCGAGCACCAGCCCCACGAGCCCGCCGCCGAGCGCCACCCACGCGACGTTGACCCGGAACCGACGGATCGCGACGAAGGCCGCCGTCCCGACAACGACGCTGGGCACGTCGAGGGACGACCAGACGGGCCGGGGGATCGCCGCGAAGAACGGGCGGGAGGTTTGTACATCGTTGAAGAGCACGTTGGCGGCGACCGTGAGCGCGAGGCTCCCGATCACGCCGACGACGGCAGCCGTTACGGCGGCGAGCGCCCCTCGCAGGGCGCGGTTCGTGCGGAGCCGTTCCACCCACGGCGCCCCCAGGAAGACCCAGAGGAAGCACGGCGCGAACGTGGCCCACACCGTGACGACCGCGCCGATCGCCCCGGCCACCGCGGGCGCGAGCGTTCCCGGGTTCCGATACGCGGCGAGGAAGCCGTAGAACTCCACGACGAGGATCAACGGGCCGGGCGTGGTCTCCGCGAGCGCGAGCCCCGCCACGACGTCGTCGGGCGACAACCCGAAGCGCCGGACCACCTCGTGCGCCACGTAGGCCAGCACGGCGTACGCACCACCGAACGAGATCACGGCCACCTGGGAGAAGAACAGGCTTTCCTGGGGATAGATCGAACCAGGCCCGGTCAACGCGACGACGGCAAGGACGGGGGCCCACCACACGGCGAGCCCCACCGTGAGGACCACGAGGGTCCGCCGCCGCCGAGGCGCAGGGGACGGCGACCGATCCGGTCCTTCGTCCGAGAAGGTCACGCCGAGCCGCCCGGGTCCGAGCGCCAGCCCCGTCCCGGCAGCGGCCAGTACGACGATCGGGAACGGAACGCCGACGACGAAGATCGCGAGGAACGCGAGCGCCGCCAGGACGGCGGCAACCCTTCCCCGGACCGCCCGGCCGCCGATGCTCACCATCGCGGCCGCCACGATCCCGACCACCGCCGCCGCGAGCCCCTGGAAGATCGCGGAGACGATCGGGAGCTCGCCGCCCGCAGCGTAGAGCCACGCGAGGCCGGTCATCAGGACCGCTGCCGGCGCAACGAACAGCACCCCGGCGGCGATCCCTCCCTCGGTGCCGTTGAGGAGCCAACCGGTGTAGATCGCCAGCTGCTGAGCCTCGGGGCCCGGCAGGAGCAAGCAGAAGGACAGCGCGTGCAGGAAGCGGTCCTCGCCGAGCCATCGGCGGCGGGTCACCAACTCCTCGTGCATGATCGCGATCTGCCCGGTGGGCCCGCCGAAGTTCACGAACCCGAGCTTCAGCCAGAAGCGGAGCGCGTCGCCGAAGCTCGGCCCGACCGACCCCTGCAGGTCATGTGCCATGCCGCGCAAGCCTACGCGGTCGTCTCGCTGTGGTGTCCGAAGACGCCGGTACACTCGGCTGACGTGGGCCAAGACACCCTCGTCATCCATGGCGCCCGGGAGCACAACCTCCGGAACATCACGCTGGAGCTGCCTCGGGACGCCCTCATCGTCTTCACCGGGCTGTCCGGGTCCGGCAAGTCGTCGCTCGCCTTCGACACGATCTACGCCGAGGGCCAGCGCCGGTACGTCGAGTCGCTCAGCTCCTACGCCCGACAGTTCCTGGGTCAGATGGAGAAGCCGGACGTCGACTTCATCGAGGGCCTGAGCCCGGCCATCTCGATCGATCAGAAGTCGACCTCGCGGAACCCGCGCTCCACGGTTGGGACCATCACGGAGGTCTACGACTACCTGCGGGTCCTGTTCGCCAGGGTCGGGCGGCCCCATTGCTACAACTGCGGGAGGCCGATCGGGCGCCAGACCCCGGAGCAGATCGTCGACCAGGTGATGGAGCTCCCCGAGGGGACCCGGTTCCAGGTGCTCGCCCCGGTGGTCCGTGGGCGGAAGGGGGAGTACGAGAAGCTCCTTCAAGATCTGGCGCGCAAGGGATACCCCCGGGCGAGGATCGACGGTGAGGTTCGGGACCTGGCCGAGCCGATCCGGTTGCCCAGGAACTACAAGCACACGATCGAGGTCGTCGTCGACCGGTTGGTCGCCAAGCCCGACATCCGCAGACGCGTCGCCGACTCGATCGAGCAGGCCCTGGAGCTTGCCGAAGGGATCGCCTCGGTGGCCGTCGTCACGCACGAGGGCCACGAGGAGGTGCAGACCTTCTCGCAGAAGCTCGCATGTACGTACTGCGGGCTCTCCTTCGACGAGCTGGCGCCGCGCAACTTCTCGTTCAACTCGCCGTACGGGGCGTGTCCGACGTGCGACGGGCTCGGGACGCGGCTGGAGGTGGATCCCGAGCTCGTCGTGCCGGACCCGGACCTGTCCATCAACGAAGGAGCCATCGCGCCCTGGGCCTCCAACAGCCTGGAGTACTGGTACCGGGTCCTCCAGGCCGTCGGCGACGCGCACGGCTTCGACCTCGACACGCCGTGGAAGAAGCTGTCGAAGAAGGCGCGCGACATCCTGCTCGAGGGCTCCGAGGAGTCGATCTACGTCAAGTACAAGAACCGGTATGGGCGGCAGCGCGCCTACTGGACGACCTTCGAAGGGATCCTCCCCAACATCGAGCGGCGCTACCGCGAGACCGAGTCGGACGCTGCCCGGGAGAAGCTGGAGCAGTTCATGCGGGAGATCCCATGCCGCGCGTGCAAGGGCCAGCGTCTCCGACCGGAGACGCTGGCCGTCACGATCGGGGACCGCAACATCGCGGACGTCACGGATCTGTCGATCCGTGACGCCCTCGCGTTCACCGGCGACATGGGTCTCAGCGAACGGGAGGAGATGATCGCCGCGCGGCTCGTGAAGGAGATCCGCGCCCGGCTCGGCTTCCTGGTCGACGTCGGTCTCGATTACCTGACCCTGGGCCGCGCCGCCGGCACCCTTGCCGGCGGCGAGGCCCAGCGCATCCGGCTGGCCACGCAGATCGGCAGCGGGCTCGTGGGCGTCCTGTACATCCTCGACGAGCCCTCCATCGGCCTCCATCAGCGCGACAATCGCCGGCTCCTGGACACCTTGATCAGGCTGCGCGATCTGGGGAACACGCTCATCGTGGTCGAGCACGACGAGGCGACCATCGTCGCGGCGGACCACATCGTGGACATCGGCCCGGGCGCCGGCGAACACGGTGGCGAGATCGTCTACTCGGGCGAGTTGAAGGGGTTGCTCGAGGCCGACGCGTCGCTGACCGGCGCGTACCTCTCCGGCCGCCGGACGATCCCGGTCCCCGAGGTCCGCCGGCAACCCGGGGAACGGGTGCTTCGGATGGAAGGGGTGCGGGAGCACAACCTCCAGAACGTGAACGTCCAGATCCCGCTCGGTCTGCTCGTCTGTGTGACCGGGGTGAGCGGCTCGGGGAAGTCCACGTTGGTGCAAGACGTCCTGCTCCGGGCGCTGATGCAGAAGGTGTACCGGTCGCGGCTGCTCCCCGGCAGGCACAAGAAGCTCATCGGCTGGGAGCAGGTCGACAAGGTGATCGATATCGATCAGTCGCCCATCGGCCGCACGCCGCGATCCAATCCCGCCACGTACACCGGGGTCTTCGACCACGTCCGGAAGCTCTACGCGCAGGTGCCCGAGGCACGGATCCGCGGGTTCCAGCCCGGTCGGTTCTCGTTCAACGTCCGCGGCGGCCGGTGCGAGAACTGCGCCGGCGACGGCCAGATCAAGATCGAGATGCATTTCCTCCCCGACGTCTACGTCACGTGCGAGGTGTGCAAGGGCAGGCGCTACAACCGCGAGACGCTCGAGGTCAAGTACAAGGGCCGAAGCATCAGCGACGTGCTCGCCATGAGCGTGGACGAGGCCCTCGAGTTCTTTCAGAACATCCCCCCGATCAAGCGGCAGATGCAGACGCTCTCCGACGTAGGGCTCGGCTACATCAAGCTCGGACAGCCCGCGCCCACGCTCTCCGGAGGCGAGGCGCAGCGCATCAAGCTGGCGTCGGAACTGCACAAGCGGGCGACCGGGAACACGCTGTACGTGTTGGACGAACCGACGACCGGGCTGCATTTCGAGGACATCCGCAAGCTCCTGCAGGTGCTGCAGCGACTGGTCTCGGCGGGCAACACGGTGCTCGTGATCGAACACAACCTCGACGTGGTCAAGACGGCGGACTGGATCATCGACCTGGGCCCGGAGGGGGGCGACCAGGGCGGGAAGGTCGTCGCCGTCGGGACGCCGGAGGAGGTCGCTGCGGACCCGGATTCGTACACCGGACGGTTCCTCGCCGAGGTCCTGGGCACCCTTCCCCTCGCCGCTGCGGGAGCGGCGCGCGGATCGACGACGCGTTGATCGGCGTTGGTAGTATCCGCGCCGACGTGTCGAAGCGACCCTTCGCCCTCGGTGCGGGCCTGGCCCTGCTTGCCGCCGCCTGTGCCGCCAATCCCACCGCAACCTCGATCGATTTCGGCAGTGGCGTGCGCTTCCTCCCGGTCGTCGCAGACTCCCTCGATAACGTCGGACTGGGTTCCGCGGTGGCGCTCGACGCCAGCGGTCTGCCGTACGTGACCTATCTGGGGTTCCCGGCGGTCGTGAAGCAGGGTGAGATCCCCGTCCCGCGACCGGTCGGATCACGATCCCGTTCGGACCCGTGACGACCGACAACCTCCAGCTGACCGCCGACGACTCGAACGGCACGGCGGTCGTCGTGGGCTCGGACGGGACGGTCCACGCCGCGTGGACGATGCGCGACGGCGTCGACTACGGCACGACGAAGGCCGGTGGCACGGCCACGGTGGAGCAGGTCTTCAACTACGGGACGGCCGTCTCGCTCGCGGGCCCGATCTCCGCACCGGGGATCGCGCTCGACGCCGGCGGGAACCCCTGGGTGGCGTTCTCCGTGCTCGGGTCCCGCGGGTTGGAGGTCCACGCCGCGACGCTGAAGGGCTCGAAGTGGACGGACCAAGTGGTGGCGACCGCCGGACCCTGCGCCGGATGTGCGCAACCGGCACCGACCGGGATCGCGATCCTCCGCGGGAACCCGGTCGTGGTGTTCGGTGACGCCGCGAAGGATACGGTGGAGACCGCGACCCTCCAGGGATCGAAGTGGGTCGTGAACGTCGTCGACACCAAGGCACAGGGGTTGGGCCTGTCGGTGTCGACCACCGGGGATACCGCGTACGCGTCGTACTACACGGGCCAGGGGGCGGTCCGCGTCGCCTTGCTTGACGACCATGCGCCGACCACGATGGAGGTCGCGAAGGCCCCGAACCCGAGCCCGTCCAAGACCGGGAACTCCGCGTCCCGGACCGCGGTCGCCGCGACGAAGGACGGCACGATCTACGTGGCATGGGATGACCAGACGAAGGGACTCCAGTTCGCCTCGGGTACCGAAGCGTTCACGGCGATCGAGGTGAGCCCTTCCACGACCGGGGATATGCACCCGGCGCTCGCGGCGTCCGACACCGGCGTGGTGCTCTCGTGGTACGACAGCGTGAACCAGAACCTGATGGTCGGGATCCAGGGCGACGTCCAGAACATCCTGGTCGCGAACCCGCAGTCGTCGATCGTCCCGAGCTTCGGTGGCACCGGTGCGGCGACATGCACGGGCAAGAAGGCCGTGCTCGACATCGTCGCCCAGAACACCCAGTTCAGCCCCACGTGTCTGGTGGCACCGGCCGGCTCGTCATTCACGATCAACTTCGACAACAAGGACACGGGCGCGGCCGGCACCCACAACGTCGATGTGTACGACAAGAAGGGCGGAACGTCGCTCGCTGCCCTCACACCGAAGCCGGGACCGATCCAGGAGGCCCTCAACGTGGGAGCGCTCGCTGCCGGGGCGTACTACTTCCAGTGCGACGTCCATCCCACCGTGATGTTCGGGACCCTGGCCGTCGTCAAGGGCGCCTCCTAGCAGCCAACTCCCGGTCTCGTCGCGGGCCCGCGCTAGCATCGATGTCGTGAGCGTCGTGCGCCCGGCACCTTCGAGCATCCCCGACGCGCCCGGCGCCTATCTCTTCCGGGACGGCGACGGGCGCGTGATCTACGCGGGCAAGGCCCGGTCCCTGCGGAAACGACTCGCCTCCTATTGGGGCAAGCCCTTGCACCCGCGCACGGCCGCGATGACCGAGGCGGCGGAGTCCGTCGAATGGATCGTCGCCTCGGGCGAGGTCGACGCGTTGATGCTGGAGTACAACCTGATCCAGCGCCACCGGCCTCGCTTCAACATCCGGTACCGCGACGACAAGTCCTACCCGTACCTCGCCCTGACGGTGGGGGAGAAGTGGCCGCGGGCACAGGTGCTCCGGGGGGCCAAACGCAAGGGTGTCCGTTATTTCGGTCCGTACGGTCACGCCTGGGCGATCCGCGACACGCTCGATGCGCTCACCCGGGTCTTCCCCGTCCGGACGTGCTCGAACGCGTTCTTCGACCAGCGCTCCCGCGCAGGGCGCCCATGTCTCTACTACGACATCGGCCGGTGTGCCGGCCCGTGCGTCCCGGCCACGACGGGCGCGACGGAGGAGAGCTACCGGGTGCACGTCGACGCGATGGCCGAGTTCCTCGCGGGAACCACGCGGCCGGTGCTCCGCCGGCTCGAGACGCAGATGCGAGCCGCGTCCGAACACGAGGAGTTCGAGCAGGCCGCGAGGTTCCGCGACCAATTGTTCGCCGCGCGGCGGGCGCTCGAGAAGCAGGAGATGGTGCTCTCGCCACCCCAGGATCTGGACGTCGTGGGGCTCGCGGAGGACGAGCTCGAGGCGGCGTTCCAGGTGTTCTTCGTGCGGCGCGGGAGGGTCCTCGGCCGGAAGGGCTGGGTGGTGGACCGCGTGGAGGAACTCGACCGGTCCCAGCTGATCGCCTCGTTCCTCGAGCAGCTCTACATGGAGCGGCAGGAGGTGCCGGCCCGCGTGCTGGTGGCCGTCGCGCCGGCCGACGGCGACCTCCTGGAGACGTGGCTGGCCGGCCGGCGCGGCGCCCCCGTCCGGATCGCCGTGCCGGAACGCGGCGCCAAGCGCAAACTCCTCGAGGTCGTGACGCGCAACGCCGAGGAAGCGTTCCACCGGCACAAGCTCCGTCGCGCCTCGGACTTCGGGGCGCGTTCGCGCGCGCTCACGGAGCTGGCAGACCAGCTCGGGCTCGAGCAGGCGCCGCTTCGGATCGAGGCGTACGACATCTCCAACCTCGGTCCGACCGACAAGGTCGGGTCCATGGTGGTCTTCGAGGACGGCTTGCCCAAGCGTCAGGACTACCGGAAGTTCACGATCAAGGGCGTCGTTGGCCAGGATGACTTCGCGTCGATGGACGAGATGCTCCGTCGTCGGTTCACGCGGCTGTTGGACGAGCAACAACGGCCGAAGGACGGACGAGCCCGTCGGTTCTCCTACCCGCCGGCTCTGGTGGTCGTCGACGGCGGGCGAGGGCAGCTCGCGCAGGCGACCCGGGTGCTCGGGGAGCTCGGCCTGTCGATCCCGCACATCGGGTTGGCGAAGCGACTCGAGGAGATCTACTTCCCGGATCGCCCGGACCCGTTGATGATCCCGCGCGGGTCGGAGGCGCTCTTCGTGCTGCAGCACATCCGGGACGAGGCGCACCGGACGGCCGTTCGGTTCCATCGTCAGACCCGCGAGAAGCGCGCCTTCCACTCGCCGCTCGACGACATCGCGGGGATCGGACCCGCCCGGAAGAAGTCGTTGCTCAAACGGTTCGGATCGTTGGCCCGGCTCCGGGAAGCCGATCCGGAACAGATCGCGGGAACGCCGGGGATCGGTCCGGATCTCGCCACCGCGATCCATGAGCACCTGCACGCCCGACCGACGTCGGATCGGCGGGCGACGGCGTGAGCGATCTCGATGAGGCGGTGCACGTGACCGGGTTCACCATCATCACCGGCCTCTCGGGTGCGGGGCGTTCGGAGGCGGCGCACTGCCTGGAAGATCTTGGGTACTTCGTCGTCGACAACCTCCCGCCGGCGTTGCTGCCGAAGATGGCCGAGCTCACCACACGGCCCGGCGGGCCTGCTCGGGTCGCGATCGTGGTCGACGCCCGCGGAGGGGTGTTCTTCAGCGAGCTCTCCAAAGCGCTGGAAGAGCTGAAGAAGCTCCACACGGACTACCGCATCGTCTTCCTGGAAGCCTCCGACGACGATCTAGTGAACCGGTACGAGGCGACGCGCAGGCGACACCCGCTGGCGCCCGCCGATCGGGTCGTCGAGGGCATCCGGAAGGAGCGGCACATCCTGGGCGAGCTGCGGGGCCACGCGGATCTGGTGATCGACACCTCGGGGCTCACCCCCCATGAGCTCAGGGACCGGATCCGGGAATCCTTCGCCGACGCGCCGCCGGAGGAAGGGATCCAGGTCTCGGTCGTGTCGTTCGGGTTCAAGTTCGGAGCCCCCAGGGACGCCGACATGCAGCTCGATGTCCGGTTCCTCCCCAACCCGCATTGGGTCCCCGAGTTGCGCCCGCTCCCCGGGACGGACCAGCGCGTCAAGGACTACGTCGAGGCACAGGACGCGTACGGCACCTTCATCGAACGGGTCACCGCGCTCCTCGACGCGACCGTGCCCGGCTTCGTCGCCGAAGGGAAGTCGTACCTGACGGTCTCGATCGGATGTACCGGCGGCCACCATCGCTCGGTGGTGGTCGCGGAGGCTCTCGGTGCGTATTTCCGCGAGCACGGACTCCCCGTCGTCATCGTGCACCGGGACGTGGACCGCGGCTGAGCCTGGGAACCCGTCTCGGGTTGAATCGCTAGCATGGGTCCAGGATCCAAAGGCGCGAGGGAGGACCCCCATGACGATCAAAGTGGGCATCAACGGGTTCGGACGGATCGGACGGAACTTCTTCCGCGCCGCGAAGGAACGTGGCGCGGACATCGACTTCGTCGCGGCCAACGACCTGTTGTCGGTCGAGCTGATGGCGCATCTGTTGAAGTACGACACGATCCTCGGGACGTACGACGGGGACGTGGAGCTGGTCGGCGACGGGATCAAGGTCGACGGCAGCACGCTCAAGATCCTCGCGGAGCGCGATCCGACCGCATTGCCGTGGGGCGAGCTCGGTGTGGACGTCGTGGTGGAGTCCACCGGCCTGTTCACCAGCAGGGACACGGCGGCGCAGCACCTGGAGGCCGGCGCACCGATCGTGATCATCTCCGCGCCTGGGAAGGACGTGGACGCCACGTTCGTCGTCGGGGTGAACGACGGCACCTTCGATCCCGACCGACACAAGGTGATCTCGAACGCGTCGTGCACCACGAACTGTTTCGTACCGATGGTGAAGGTGCTGGACGATGCATTCGGGGTCGAGAAGGGGTTGATGACCACCGTCCACGCGTACACCGGGGCCCAGGCATTGGTGGGGGACGACTCGACGGACAATCGTTCCGGGTGCCCGTCGCCGACGGGTCCATCACGGATTTCACGGCCATCCTGGGACGCGATGTCACGGTCGGGGAGGTCAACGAAGCGTTCCGCGCGGCGTCGGAATCCGGTCCGCTCTCCGACGGCCTGCTGGTCTACTCCGAGGAGCAGATCGTGTCGTCGGACATCGTCGGATCGCCGGCCTCGTGCACCTTCGACGCCCCGCTCACGATGGCGCTGGGCAGCCTCGTGAAGGTGATGGGGTGGTACGACAACGAGTGGGGCTACTCCAACCGGCTCATCGATCTGGTCGAGATCGTCGCATCGAAGCGGTGACGGCCGGTCGCCTCCGCACGCTCGACGAGCTGGGGGACGTCGGCGGGACTCGGCTGTTCCTCCGGGTCGATCTCAACGTGCCGCTCTCGGACGGCTCGGTCGCGGACGACAGCCGGATCGTCGCCGCGATCCCGACGATCGACGAGCTGAGGGAGCGGGGAGCCGCACTGGTGGTGGCGTCGCACCTCGGCCG
>VAYF01000104.1 GCA_005883885.1 Actinomycetota bacterium
GTGGACGACGCGTTCGGCGCCGCCCATCGCGAGCACGCCTCGGTCGCGGCCCTCCCCGAGCTGATGCTCGCGAGCGGACGGCCGGCGGTCGCGGGTCGACTCCTCCAGAAAGAGGTCGAGGTGCTCGGCAGGTTGCTCCACGGGCCGGAGCGCCCGTACGTGGCCGTCCTCGGCGGGGCGAAGGTCTCGGACAAGCTCGGCGTGATCGACGCGTTGCTCCGTCGCGTCGATCACGTCTTGATCGGCGGGGCGATGGCGTTCACGTTGCTCGCGGCCGAGGGGGCCTCGGTCGGCCGGTCGCGTGTCGAGGACGATCGGGTGAAGGATGTCCGCGGCATCCGCCGGACGGCGGAGGCCGAGGGCGTCCGGATCGAACTCCCGACCGATGTCGTCGCTGCGGCCGAGCCGTCGCTCGACGTCCCACGGATGACGGTCCCCGCACGCGAGATCCCGGACGACCTGATGGGGCTCGACATCGGGCCCGCGACCGTCGAAGCGTTCGGCCGCGTCATCGCGGACGCGAAAACGGTCCTGTGGAACGGCCCGATGGGTGTCTTCGAGGTGGAACCGTTCAGCGAAGGCACGCGCGGGATCGCGCTCGCGATCGCGCGCGCGAACGCCTACAGCGTGGTCGGCGGCGGCGATTCGATCGCCGCCGTCCGACGGGCGGGCTTGGAGAGCTCGTTCGATCACCTCTCGACGGGCGGGGGGGCGTCCCTCGCGTTCCTCGAGGGACGCCCCCTCCCCGGCATCACGATCCTGGAGGACTAGATGGCCGAACGGCGGCCGATCATCGCGGCCAACTGGAAGATGCACAAGACCCACCTGGAGGCGATCCAGGCGGTGCAGAAGCTCAGCTACCTGCTCGACCAGGGCGACGCCGAGCGGGTGGAGGTGGTCATCTGCCCGC
>VAYF01000312.1 GCA_005883885.1 Actinomycetota bacterium
CGCGGGCCTTGACGAAGGCGTCCTCCCCCCAGGGGTACCAGTCCACGGGGTTGTGGGCGTGCTGGAGCAGGTAGGGGCTGGACGCTCCCGCGAGGCGGTTGGCGGCACGTTCGCTCACCCCACCAGTCTGCATCGCTTGCGCGGCTGCCACATCCACGTTCAGAACCGAGCCACAGGAGCCGATGGTGTTGGGGGATGGAGGACCGCATCCGCGTTTCCGTGGTCGATGACCATATCCGGCTCGTCGAGAGCCTCCGGCTGGCGTGGGGGCGTGGCTCCCGGCTCCGGGTGCTCGGGCCGTTCGTTCCCGGCGTTGCGGCCCTCCGGGCCGCGCCGGACGTGATCGTGGTCGATCTGGAACGTGACGACGGCCACGGGCTCGGTGCCCTCGTGGAGGTGTGCGACGCGGTGCGCGACGTCCGCGTGATCGCCGCCACGACCGAACGCGACCCCGAGCTCGGCTCGGCGATCGTGACCGCCGGTGCCAGCGGTCTCCTGCCGTCGTGGGGCGACCCCGCGGAGATGGAGGACGCGATCCGGCGAGCGGTCGCCGGCGAGCTGGTGCTGCCCGACGACCACCTGTCTTCGCTCGTCGATCGGCTCCGGGCCGTCCGTGCCCGTGTCACCGAGGCCGCCAACCTCGAGTCGTTGACGGCGCGCGAGCTCGAGGTGCTCCGACTGCTCTCCGATGGGCGGAGCACCGTGGAGATCGCCGCGCTCCTCGGCATCAGCCCGATGACGGTGCAGAGCCACGTCAAGAACGTCCTTGCGAAGTTGCGTGTCCATTCGAAGGTGGAGGCCGTCCGGCTGGCCTGGCGCTTCGGGGCGATCGCGATGCCCGCGAGCGCCTGAAGGCGTCGCGGGGATCGCGATCGCCGGGTAGCCTGCAACACATGTCGTCCCGGCGCACACGCGTCCTGGTCGTAGGCGGTCACCCGGTGATCCTCGGTGTCGTCAGGCTCGCCTGCGACGCCCTTCCGGACGTCGAGATCGTGGCGGAAGCGAGCAGCGGCCCGGCCGCCGTCGAAGCAGCGTCGTCGCTGACGCCTGATCTGGCGGTGGTCGACCTGGACCTCCCGGGGATCGACGGGGTCACCGTCCTTCGGGCGCTCAGAGATCGCGGGTTCGCGGGTCGGATCGTCGTGGTATCGGAGCGGACCGACGGCGCGACGGTGTTGGACGCGATGCGACTCGAGGTGGACGCTTACCTCCCCAAGCCCGACGGGCTCCGGAGGATCGGCGACGCGATCCGTCGCGTCCTCGAAGGTGAGCGGGCGATCGATGCGGCGCTCGAGCAGGCCGCCGTCCTCGAGCTCGGACGGTTCGCACGGCAAGCGCGGGAGAGCTCGGAGGTGGACTCGTCGTTGACCCCGCGCGAGCGGGAGATCCTGGAGCTCTTGGCCGAGGGGCTCACGATGCAGCAGATCGGACGGCGGCTCGATATCTCGCCGCGCACCGTCGAGACGCATGTGGCCAACCTCTACCGGAAGCTCGCCGTTCGGAGCCGGGTGCAGGCGGTCTCACGAGCCGCGTCCCTCGGGCTGATCGAGCTCCGGTAGGGCTTCAGGCGGCCGCGCTGACCTGCCGATATCCCCAGCGAGGTACCCTCGTGGCACCAACCACCCCGATGAGCAGGCGACCATCCCCCGAGGCAGCCGCATCCCCGGCGATCCGCCGGAAGCTCGGCGTCGTCCTGGTCGACCCGCTCCCGGTCGTTCGGGCGGGCATCTCCCTGTTGGTCGACGGTCGTCCGGACATGGAGATCCTCGCGGAAGCCGGCGACGGCAAGGAGGGGGTGGATGCGCTCTCTCGCGTCCGCCGCACCCGCGTCGTGGTGTTGGTGGGACTGGGGCTGGAAGGGGAGCGCGACGCTTCGTGGTTGATCCGGACGGTTCGGGAACGGTTCCCGTCCCACGCCCTGCTCGCGATGGGCGCCAACGCGGATCCGACGATGATCAGCCGCGCGCTCTTCGTCGGCGCGGATGGATACGTGGACAAGAACGTCGACCCGGTCGATTTCCTCGGCGCGATCCTCAAGGTCGCCGACCGTGAGATGGTCCTCCAGGGTCCGGTCGCGGCCGCGGTCGGCCGGATCGCCGACAGCATCGAGCTCCGTCGCGACCTCGACGTACGCCTCACGGGTCGCGAGCGGGAGGTCCTTGCGGTTGCTGCCGAGGGACTCACGGCCCGGCAGATCGCGACCCGGCTGGGCGTCCGGGAACGGACCGTGACGACGCACCTCGGGCGGATCTACGGGAAGCTCGGGGTCGGCAACCGCCTGTCCGCGATCCGGATGGCGGCGCGCTCCGGGATGGTCAGCGTGGGCTCCCCCGAGTAGTCACGCGGGCAGGAACACCTCGCCGTCGTCGTCCTTGTAGACGGACCTCCAACCGGAGCCAGGCGCTTCGAGGTCCTTCAGCAATTTCCAGTCGTCGGCG
>VAYF01000105.1 GCA_005883885.1 Actinomycetota bacterium
ATCGCCTATCCCGAGGCGAAGCTGGACCAGGCCGCGATCCCGGACTTCGCGCAGGGCGCGATGGAGAACACCGGGCTCGTGACGTATCGCGAAACGCTCCTGCTCATGGACGATGCGCTCGCGACCTTCGCGGAGCGCCTCGACGTCGCGGAGACGATCGCGCACGAGCTCGCGCACATGTGGTTCGGTGACCTGGTCACGATGCGCTGGTGGAACGGGATCTGGCTGAACGAAGCGTTCGCGACCTTCATGTCCTACCTGTGCGTGGATGCGATGGAGCCGGATTGGAGGGTCTTCGACGTGTTCCAGCGCATCCGCGCGAACGCCTTCGAGATCGACGCGCTGGAGACGACGCGTCCGATCGAGTACCCGGTGCACTCGCCCAACGACGCGAGCGGCATGTTCGACACCCTCACGTACACGAAGGGCGGCGCCGTGCTTCGGATGCTGGAGCAGTGGCTTGGCCGCGACCGCTTCCGCGACGGGATCCGGCGGTACCTGCGCGCCCACGCGTACGCCAACACCGAGACGCACGATCTGTGGGACGCGATCGGCGAGGAGACGGGGGAGCCGGTCCGCCGGATCATGGACGCGTGGATCTTCCAGCCCGGCTACCCGGCGATCGCCGTACACCGGGACGGCGACCTGATCCGCTTCGAGCAGAAGCGCTTCAGCCCATCACATCCGGATGATCCCACCACCTGGCCGGTGCCGTTGATCGTCCGGCAGGTCTGGGCCGGTGGCGAACAGGTCGACCGCGTCCTCATCGAGCGGGAGGGGCTCCAGATCCCGTTGGTGTCCGAGGATCCCGTGGTGATCGGGAACGCGGGCGGAGCGGCTTTCGTTCGGGTCTTCTACGACGACGAGCTGCGGGCCCGGCTGACCGCGCGCGCCTCCACGGATCTCACGCCCGCGGAACGGCAGTGTCTGGTCGACGACGCGTGGGCGTCGGTGGTTGCCGGGGATGCGTCGGCCTCGTCGTTCATCGACCTCGTCGCGGGCTTCGCGCAGGAGACCGATCCCTCGGTCTGGCAGGCGATCGTCGCCGGGCTCGCCTGGTGTGACCGCTTCGTCGAGGGAGCGGCTCGCGAGCGGCTCCGGGACTTCGTCAGGAACCTGGTGCGGCCGGCCCTCGAACGCCTCGGATGGGAGGGGCGGCCGGAGGACCGCGATCTCGACCGCGAGCTCCGTGGCGACCTGATCCGCGCCCTCGGGATCCTCGGGGACGACGCGGAGACGCAGGCGACCGCGCGCGAGGCGGAGTCCAGGTCGCGCACGGGCGCCGACGTGGAGCCCTCGGTGGCGGCCGCGGCGGTGGACGTGGTGGCGTTCGCCGGCGGCCCGGACGACTACGAACGGTTCCGGGCGAGCGCGAAAGACGCGGCCACGCCGCAAGAGCACGACCGGTACCTGTACGCGCTCACGCGGTTCCGCGACAAGGACCTGTTCGAGCGGACGTTGCGGGCGACCACCACGGATGAGATCCGGGCGCAGGACACTCCGTTCGTCCTGGCGCGGGCACAGGTCAACCGGGACCTCGGGCCACGGGCGTGGCGCTTCGTTCGCGAGCGGTGGGACGACCTCCTCGGCCGGATCGCGCCCTCGAACGCGATTGCGCTCGCCGGAGGCATCCGGACGCTGACGGATCCCGATCTCGTCGCCGACGTGCAGGCGTTCTTCGAGGAGCACGACATCCCGCAGAACCACCTGATGCTGCTGCAAGCGCTCGAACGCCAGCGTGTGTTCGCTGCGCTTCGCCAGCGTGCGGCTCCGGAACTGACCGAGCGCTTCGGAGGCTGAGGTCGCCCTCAGTCGGTGTCGTCCGACGCGGCCGCGGCGAGGTCGGCGGGATCCGCGTTGCCGCCGCAGACCACGAGCGCGACCCGCTCGTCGGGCTGCGGGACGTAGCCGCCCGCCAGGAGGGCCGCGAGCGGGGCCGCCGCTCCGGGCTCCGCCGCCACGCGACAGTCGTCCCATAGGAGGCGTCGCGCCCGGGTGACGTCGTCGTCGGTCACGAGGATCACCCGCTCGACGTACCGCTGGGCGATCGCGAGCCCGATCATGCCGGCGCGCCCCGCGCCCAGCGCGTCGGCGGCCACGCCCCCGACCTCGACGTCCACCGGCTTGCCCGCCGCGAGCGCGGCGGTGAGCGTCGGGCACCGTTCCGGCTCGACGCCGATCACCCGGACGTCGCTCGCGAACCACGCGGCGATCCCCCCGATCAGGCCGCCGCCGCCCACCGCGACGATCACGGTGTCGAGCGTCGGTTCCTGGTCCCCGAGCTCCTGGGCGAGGGTCCCCTGGCCGGCGACGACCGCCGGTTGGTCGTACGGATGCAGGAACGCCGCGCCGGTGTCGAAGGCGCGCTCCTCACAGGCCGCGAAGGCCTGTGCGTAGAACCCGTCGACCACGTGCACGGTCGCCCCGTACGAACGGATCCGCTCGGTCTTCATCGGGGGCGACATGGAGGGAACGAAGATCTCCGCCGGATGCCCCAGACGGTGTGCGGCGTACGCGACGGCCAGTCCGAAGTTCCCGCCCGACGCCGCGAGCACGCCCGTCTCGTCGATATCGGCGGTCAGCATCCGGTTGAACGCCCCGCGAGGCTTGAACGAGCCGGTGTGCTGCAGGAGCTCCAGCTTGAGGACGAGTCGCCCGGGGATGCCGAACGCCCCGCGCTCCATCTCGGCGACCGGCGTGTGCCGGACCCATGTCCCGAGCAGGTCGCTGGCGCTCTCCACGTCGAACCGGGTGACATCGAGGGGCTGTTCGCCCGGCGACAAGGTACCCATCGGCCTAATGCAACCATGCGGAGCGCCGCAGGTCATCCCGCGAGGCTGGGCGGCGCCCGCCGTTTGACGTGTCCCGACGTCGACCCTACCGTTCGTACCCGAACGACCGGCCGCGGCCGGTCAGC
This sequence comes from Actinomycetota bacterium, assembly GCA_005883885.1. Lineage (GTDB taxonomy): Bacteria > Actinomycetota > UBA4738 > UBA4738 > HRBIN12 > AC-51. The sequence goes on from VAYF01000105.1 coordinate 2,918, forward strand.
GCGGAGGGGCCCACCACGAGCGAGCGGACGGTCGTCGAGGAGATCGCGGTCTCCACCGATCACTGGATCGGCGGAGAGCGCGTGGCGTCGACGGAGCGGTTCGAGGACGTGTCCCCGATCGACGAGCGGGCCATCGCGGACGTCGCGCGCGGCGGATCGGCCGAAGTCCGCGCGGCCGTGGCCGCCGCGCGCGACGCCTTCGACGGCTGGCGCAGGACCGCGCCGAAGGAACGGGCGGAGATCCTGCACCGGATCGCGGACGGCGTCGAGTCGCGTGTGGCCGAGCTGGCGGCGGTGGAGACGCGCGACAACGGTTCCCTCCTGCGCTCGCATCTGCGCTCCGTGATGCCTCGGGTGGCGCGGAACTTCCGATTCTTCGCCGACCGTCTCCTCGAGCTGGAGGGGAGCGTGGACGCCGCCTACGAGGGCAACGCGGAGCACGTCACGTGGGACCCGGCCGGCGTCACGGTCGTGATCAGCCCTTGGAACGCGCCCTTGATGCTTGCGACGTGGCGGATCGCGCCCGCGCTGGCTGCCGGGAACACGGTGGTGCAGAAGCCCCCCGAGTGGGCACCCCTCACCGCGTCCCTCCTTGCCGACGTCGCGCGCTCCGCCGGCCTCCCGGACGGCGTCTTCAACGTGGTCCAGGGTCTCGGCGAGGAGGCCGGTGCCGCGCTCACGAGCGATCCCGGCGTGGCACGCATCGCGTTCACCGGCTCGGTCGACACGGGAAGGCTGGTCGCGCGGGCGGCGGCCGAGCACCTCACGCCGGTGTCCCTCGAGCTCGGGGGGAAATCGCCGTTCCTGATCTTCGCCGATGCTGACCCCGACGCGGCGCTCGCGCAGGCGATCAACCAGTTCGACAACGCCGGCCAGGTGTGCCTCGCCGGGACCCGGCTCTTGATCGACGAGCGCATCTGGGATGACTTCATCGAGCGGTTCACCGAGGCCGCGGCGGAGATCCGCCAGGGCGACCCGCGGAAGGAGACCACCGACCTTGGACCCCTGATCACCCGCGCGCATCTCGAGCGGGTCGAGGGGTTCGTCGAACGCGCGAAGGCGGACGGAGCGCGGCTCGTCTTCGGCGGGGGCGTCGCTCCCGAGCTCGGCGGTCTCTACCATCGTCCGACGCTGTTCGTCGATGCGCCCGCCGGCTCCGAGATCCTCACGAAAGAGGTCTTCGGACCGGTCCTCACGGCGCAGCCGTTCGCGGACGAGGATGAGGCGGTCGCGCTCGCGAACGCCACCGACTTCGGCCTTGCCGCCACCGTCTACACATCGGACCTCGCCCGTGCCCAGCGCATCTCCGAGCGGCTCGTCGCCGGGACGGTGTGGGTCAATTGCTTCTTCGTGCGCGACCTCAACGCTCCGTTCGGTGGGTCGAAGGACTCCGGGGTCGGTCGCGAGGGGGGCGTGTGGAGCTTCGATTTCTACGCAGACGTGAAGAACACGGTCGTCGCGCCCGCGCAGCCGACGCGCGATCGTCCAGCGGAGGGCGAGCAGGAGGGGAGGACCTGAGCCATGGGTGAGGTCGTCGGAGCCGGACTCGTCGCGCACGTGCCCACGATCATGCTGCCCGAAGAGGTCCGGCTGCAGATCAACGAGGGCAAGGAGATCAGCCTGGTTCCGGGGCTGCATCGGCTGCGGTCCGAGGTGGTCGATCGCCTGCACCCCGACGTCGTGATCGTCTTCGACACGCACTGGGAATCGACGTTCGAGCACATCGTGACGTCGCATGAACGACGGCAAGGCCATTTCACGAGCCACGAGCTCCCGCGGGGGATGAGCGCGATCCCGTACGACATCCCGGGGGACCCGGGACTCGCGCGCGCGATCGCGCATCAGGCGGAGGGGCGCGACGACATCTGGATCTTGGCCTGCGACGACCCGTACCTTCCGATCTTCTACGGGACGGTCAACGTCTGGACGTTCCTCGGCGATCCGGCGACCGCCTGGATCAGCGTTGCGGTCAACCAGACGTGCACCACGGAGGACTTCCTGCTGTTCGGCGAGTTGATCGGCAACGCGATCGCCGGCCTGGATCGGCGCGTGGTGCTGCTCGCGTCAGGTGGCATGACCCACCGGTTCTTCCGGTTCCGCGAGCTCCGGCAGCACGAGGCGAGCGACCCGAGCCGCAACCTGTTCTCGCCGGAGGCCTGGGCAGCGGACCGGCACGTGCTGGACATGCTGCAGAAGGGAGACCACGCCGGCGCGATCGACTGGATGCCGGAGTACCGGAAGCACGCCCCCGAGGGGAAGTTCGGGCACTACCTGATGATGGCGGCCGCGATCGGCGGCGCGCGATGCCAAGCACCCGGGGAGCTGTTCAGCGAGTATGAGGCGTCCGTCGGCACCGGCCAGGTGCACGTGTGGTTCGAGCGGCCGGGCGACGGTTGGACGGGAGAAGGCACGGCGGCCTGATCCGGCCGACGACAGAGCCCGCGAGGGGGGGATCTTCATGGCAAACCAGTCCATGGCAAACCAGGAAGGGTCGGGCTATGAACGGCTGGGCGCGGCGAAGCTTTCCCTGTGGGATTGCATCGCCCAGTCCGTCGGATTCATCGGGCCCGTGTTCTCGACCGCGTTCGTCTTCCCTCTGCTGATGGGTGTGCTCTCCGCGTCCGGCAAGGGCGCAGGCGTCGCGGCGCCGCTTGCCGTCCTCATCTCCGCCGTCGGCATCTTCGCGCTCGGCTGGATCGTGGCTCAGTACGCGAAACGCATCCATGCGGCGGGCTCGCTGTACGACTACGTGTCGAACGGGCTCGGATCGACCATCGGCTCGGCGGCCGGATGGCTCTACTACGGCGGGGCGATCGCATTGACGGTCGGCCTTGGCGTTTTCATCGGAGGATTCATCCACGACACGATCCTCACGGAGTTCAACAAGGAACCACTGCCGGTTTGGGCGTGGAACGTGATCTGGGCCGTCGTGCTGTTCTTCGTCCTGTACTTGGGGGTGAAGCTGTCAACGCGGTTGCAACTCGGTCTCGCCCTCGTGTCGATGCTCGTGCTGCTGGCGTTCAACATCTACGTGATCGCGAAGGTGGGGAGCGGCAACGACCTCGGCAAGGCGTTCGATCCGAGCGGATCCACCACGGGGACCTTGAGCGGGGTCCTCTTCGGGGTCCTCTACGGGCTACTCATCTTCGTCGGGTTCGAAACCGCCGCGAATCTGGCTGAGGAGACGTCGCAACCGAAGCGGCAGATCCCGAGGGCTGTTCTCCTGTCGGTCGCCATCGTCTCGGTCTTCTATCTCATCGGTTCCTACACGCAGGTCGCCGGGTTCCATTTCAGCCTGGAGACGTTCTCGACTCCCGACGTCTTCCTCGCCCCGGTGTTCGCGCTCGGCGGCCAGTACAGTTCCACCGGTACGGTCCGGCTGCTCGAGCTCATCGTGTTGCTCGACATGATGGCGGTCGGGATCGGTGCCGCGGTCGCTTCCACGAGAGGTGTCTTCGCGATGTCGCGGGATCGCCGCCTCCCGGGCATGCTGGCGAAGGTGTCTGCACGCTTCGGGACCCCTGCGGGCGCGATCGTGTTCCTGATGGTCATCCAAGCCGTGCTGATCTGGGCGACCCAAGCGTGGACATCGCTGTTCGCATTGCCCGACACGCCCCACTACGCGGCGATCTTCGGGTGGATGTCAACGTTTGGAGCGTTCGCCCTCGTGGTCGTGTATCTGATGATGTCGGTCGGGGCTCTCCTCGGGCTCCGGGATCACCCGAATCGGGTCGGACTGTGGATCGCGGCGCTGCTCGGCATCGCCGTCACCGGAGGGGCGGTGTACGGAGCCTTCTATCAGGTGAAGAGCCCCACACTGCTCGCGCCGATGTACGCGGCGGTCCTGTTCGCGATCGGGCTGGTCGCGGCGCTCCTCTTCAAGGGTCGTCAACCCGCGCGCATCGCCCTTCCGGAGCTCCGAACGCATCAGGAGTAAGGGACCAAGGGGCCGGGACCCCGGAAGGTGTTCCGGCCGCTCCCCCGATCCCAATGACGTCCCCGAAGCTGATCCTGATCCTCAGCGAGAACTGGACCCTCGTGCCACCGAGCGACCTGCGGTCGCTCGTGCGGATCGCGGTCGACGCGGAGGATGCGGGGTTCGACGCCGTGATGGTGAGCGAGCACGTCGTGCTCGGGCCGAGCTCTGGCGCCGCCGGCCTGCCACAGAACCCACGAGACTATGCGCTGCCGGATAACCAAGATCCGCGGACGCCATGGCCGAGCTCACTCCTGCTGCTCGCCGCGGTCGCCGCCGCCACCGAGCGGCTCCGCCTCGTGGCAGGCGCCGTGATCCCGCCGCTGCGCCATCCGCTGCTCCTGGCGAAAGAGCTCGCGACGCTCGACCTGCTCTCCGAAGGCCGTCTCGTCGTGCAGCCGACGGTCAGCTGGCACCGCGACGAGTATGAGGCTCTCGGCGTGCCGTACGAGGAGCGCGGCGCGCGGCTCGACGAACACCTGGCGGCATGGCGGCGTGCATGGGGGGCGAGCCCGGCGTCCTTCGAGGGCCGGCACTACCGGTTCACCGACGTCTTCCTCGAACCGAAGCCCGTCCGCTCCGAGGGACCGCCGCTCTGGTTCGGCGGGGCGCGCCTTCACGATCGGCTGCTCCGCCGGCTGGTCGACCACGGGAGCGGATTCAACCCCCTCGGGCCGCCGACCTCGGACGACCTCGTTCGCCTCCGCTCGGCGATGGCGGAGGCCGGGCGCAGCATGGATGAGCTCGAGATGGTGGGCGGCACGAGGGGCGCGTTCACCGATGCCGTCGGCCTGGCCGATCTTGGGGAAGCCCTGGGGACGATCCCCGAGCAGATCGAAGCCGGCTTCACATCGATCTGCGTCAAACCGTCGCAGTTCACCGACGATCCTGCCGCGGTGGGTGCGGTGTGCAGAGACATCGTTGCGCGGGTCTCGGCGATGACGGCCTGACGGTCGCCGTCAGCCGTTCGAGCTATCGAACGCGAGGCTCGCGACGTCGACCACCATCTGACCGCCGTCGGCGACCAGCGTGGCGCCGTTGACGATCGATGCGTCGTCGCTCGCGAGGAACAGGCAGCAGGCGGCGATCTCCTCCGCGGTCGCCGGCCGCCGGGCCGGCACGTGGGCCGTCGCGAGCAGGTACGCGGCCTCGCGCGAGATGGCTCGCGCCGCTGCCAGTTCGTCCATCGACTCGTCGCCCAGAGGGGTGACGACCCAACCGGGGCACACGGCGTTCGTCCGGACGCCGCGTGGCCCGTAGTCGACCACGAGCGATCGCATCAATCCCAGGAGCGCCGTCTTGGACGTGACGTAGGCCGCGGACCCGGAGGAGCTCACGAGGCCCGAGACGCTGGACACCAGCACGATCGCTCCGTTCCCGTGCTCCTCCAACGAAGGCAGAGCTGCCCGCGCGAGCAGGAACGGGGCCGTCACGTTCACGTCGAGCGTCCGCTTCCACGACTCGTCGGAGACGTCGCCGGCCGCACCCCCCAACGCGACCGCGGCGTTCGCGATCACGATGTCGAGCCGGCCGAACGAGTCCAGCGTCACCCCGATGAGCTCCGCGACATCGACGGGGTCGGCGGCGTCGCCGGGGACGGCGACCCCGCCGATCTCCTCCGCGACCGACCGGATCGGACCCTCGCGGCGCCCGCTGACGACCACCTGGGCCCCTTCCTGGGCGAACCGACGCGCGGTGGCGGCACCGATCCCGGTGCCGCCACCGCTCACGATCGCCACTTTGCCCTGCAGCCGCACGCGGCTCTCTCCTCCTGGCCTCCGTCGATGCCGCATTAGTCTGCCTCATCCGGTGGGTGCAACGGCGAGCGGCGACGGAGGGCTCGGATGGCGAACATGGAACCGCTC
>VAYF01000106.1 GCA_005883885.1 Actinomycetota bacterium
GAACATGATCATGTCCCGCGCTCGCAGGCCGTCTTCCCAGATCGGTTCCGGATAGGCGTCGAAGAATCCTCGCTTCACATCGGACATCCGGAACCCCACCTTCTGATAGAAGCGGATCGCGTCGAGACTCGAGTTCGCGGTGCCGACCCTCAGGCGGTCCACGCCCGCCTCACGGGCGCACTTCGCCGCGAACGAGATGGCGAGCGTGCCGACACCCTGCCCACGAGATCCTTCCGCCAGGGCGAGGTTCTTCACCTCAACGGCATCCCCTTCGTGGATGAGCAGAAGCACGCCGATGTCTGCGTCGCCGTCGCGGATCGCGAACAGCGTTCCTCGATCGAGGTACGACCCGACGACCGCCTCTGACTCATCAGCGAGAAGGAGGAGCGGAAGCAGTCGCCGCCGATCTTCCGGGACGAGCTCGAAGGTGATGTTCATCCGAGCCTCAGAGGATAGGCAAACCGGTTTCGACCAACTCCATCTCGTCGGCGGTGAGGATCCAGCCGGCCGCGGCTGCGTTCGCCCGGACCTGTTCGGGCGTCGTCGCGCCCGCGATGACGGATGCCACGGGAGGGTGCGCGAGGAGCCAGCCGAACGCGAGCTCGAGGATGGAGTGGCCTCGATCGACAGCGAACCGATCGAGCGCCTCCAGGCGAGCGAAGGTGCCGTCCGTGAGCAGCTGCTCCGCCCTCCGCGAGCTGGCGAGCCGAGAGCCTTCGGGCACCACGCCGGGGCGGTACTTGCCGGTAAGCAGACCGTTCGCGAGCGGGAAGTACGGGATGTACGCCAACCCGAGCTGCTCGGCGACGGGCAGCGCGTCCTGCTCGTCCGCGCGGTCCAAGAGGTTCAGCTCGTTCTGCACGCTGATGAAGCGGGCCGCCCCCTCCTTCATGGCGGCGGAGGCCTCGAGGAGCTGGGCACCCGAGAAGTTCGAGCAGCCGATCTGGCGGACCTTCCCTTCGCGGACCAGGCCGTCGAGGGCTCCGAGCGTGTCGGCGATCGGGGTCGCGGGGTCGGGCTCGTGGAGCTGGTACAGATCGATGCGGTCGGTGCGCAGCCGCCGGAGGCTGTCCTCGAGAGCGCGCCGGACGTAGGCGGGTGCTGCGCCCCTGCGCGTCCGATCGACCTCCATCCCGAACTTCGTCGCGATGACGACGCGATCCCGCCGACCCTCCAGGATCCGTCCGAGGAACGCCTCGCTCTGTGTGCGGCCGTAGATGTCCGCCGTGTCGAAGAAGGTCACGCCGGCTTCGAGCGCGGCGTCGACCACGCGTCGCGTTCTGCCCTCATCGAGGCGTGAGCCGAAGTTGTTGCATCCGAGGCCCACGACCGGCACCTCCAGGGACCCGATGCGGCGCGTCGGCAGACGGATCGTTGCGGTCATCCGGGCACCGCGTTCGTGACGTCTCCGTCACACCGCGTCGGACCCCGCCCCGACGCCGCGTCGCGCCACGTCTGCAGGAACGGCACGAGGAAGCTGGCCAACAGGCCTTCCTGCCCGGTGACCGGATGCACACCGTCGCTCCCGAGGAGCTCGGGCGGGACGAGCCGATCCCAATCGAGGATGGCCCCGTTGGGGATCGACGCCATCATCCTGACGATCGCCCGGTCCACCTGATCGGTGACGGGCTGAGGTCCGTGCGCGGTGACCCACACCACCAGGCGGGCGCTGCCGACCGCGGCCAGGATCCGTTGGGCGTTCGCCGCGAAGCTCTCGGCGTCGACGTCGTTCACCCCGAGCTCCACCACCACGACATCGGGGATCGCCAGGAGTGACTCGGCCGGAGTGATCCCGCCGGAGGAGCCGCGTCCGATGACCGCATCGACCGTCACGGTCCAATCCGACAGACGGGCGACGATGTCGTTCTGCCCGCCGTCCAGGATCGAATCGCCGAGCATGAACGCCGTCGGAGGGTTGGAGAGCGCGCCGTCGGCCGGCAGGGAGAGCCAGCGTTCGATCCGCCCCCCGGCTTCCACGTACAGCCGGCGGTTGTCCCGGGTGATCCAGATCCTGCCGATCTCCGCGATCCCGACCGACAGGGCGTCGGTCGGGATCGCGGCCACCGGAACGGCGTACGGGCCGCCGAGGAACCGTCGACGGGCGCCTGCGACGTCGACGGCGGCCACCGGCGGATCGAGGGATGGGTCGCAGCGGTAGACGACGAGGTTCGATGGAGGCACGCAACTGCCATCCGCGGCGCGAAGCGTCTCCACCGTGATCGTCGACGCTGGGTCGAGCCGCACGCGGCAGGGGTCGTTGGTGGCCGGCGTGAGCTGCGGCTGTGCGGACGGGGTCGCCTGCGCGGCCGCGAAGTGGTCGCATGCGGTCAGCGTCAGCAGGGTGGCGGCGAAGAGCGCAGGTACAGGGGAGGGCCGTCGCATGACCTGTCAGGAATCGTAGCGGGGCAGCGCGAGAAGGCCCCGTCGGCGGGTTCGACCGCCACCGTCGGCATGGCATATCATCGGCTCATCAGGGCGTCACGCTCGACGGAGGCACCGGGGATGATCCGAGCAACGAACGCACCGCCCATCCACCAGGTGGTCCTTTCCAACCTCTGCGACCTGCAGGCGCGACTCCGCGGCGATCCGGCGACGCTCGTTCTGGCTCGCGGCCCCGCCCACATCGACGATGGGTCGGTTCCGATCGGTGCTCCATCGCCGGTGGCTCCCGACGATGCCGCGCTCGTGCAACGGCGCCTGACGGAGCTCCACGCGCGGTTGGCCGAGTTCGAACGCGGATCCACGAGCGTCGTCGACCTGCAGCGAACGATCGATCGACGGCTGCGCGACTCCTGATCCGCGTCCTTCCGGCCGCGCACGGACCGGGTGATACCTTCGGTCCCGTGGAGCTCGACGTGCATCGCGACCTCGCCGCGCTGTCGTTCCTCCTGGGGACGTGGAGAGGATCGGGTCGAGGGGAGTACCCGACGATCGACCCGTTCCCCTACGACGAGGAGGTCGTCGTCGAGCACGTCGGGGAGCCCTTCTTGCTGTACCGGCAGTCCAGCTGGAGCCCGGATGACCGTGAGCCGCTCCATCTGGAGCGTGGGTTCCTGCGGCCCGGGTCGTCTCCCGGCGAGGTCGAGCTCTGCCTCGCCCACCCGATCGGCTTGACGGAGATCGCCCACGGCGTCGTCGACGGTCCGACGCTCGAGCTCTCGACCGATCGCGACGGCGTCGTCGGGCGGACCCGGACGGGTCTCGACGTGACGGCGCTCAGCCGCACCTATCGGGCGGACGGTGACCGGCTCACCTACGAGCTGTTCATGGCGACCGAGACCACACCGAACACCCTGCATCTGCGTGCCGAGCTGCGGAGGCTCCCGTGAACGCGACGCGCTACCTCGATCGGGTGTGGCTGGTCTCCTCGATCATCGGCATCACGGTCGGCGCGGCGATGTGGATCGCCGGCGCGCACGATGGCGCGAAGCTTGCCTGGGCCGTCACGACCGTGATCGGTGGGATCCCGCTCGTCGTGGACGTGGTCCGGTCGATCGCGAGGCGAGAGCCCAGCGTCGATTTCATCGCGCTCCTGGCGATCATCGTTTCACTCTGGCTCGACGAATACCTGGCGGGCGCCGTGATCGCGCTGATGCTTTCGACCGGCCAGGCGCTCGAGTCCTATGCGGACCGGCGCGCTCACCGTGAGCTCTCCGCCCTGTTGGAGCGAGCCCCGCAGTTGGTCCACCGATACGAGGAGGCCGAGCTGCGAACGCGCCCGATCGACGAGGTCGGGTTGGGGGACCGGCTCTTCGTCAAGACGGGAGAGGTGGTCCCGGTCGACGGTGTGTTGGAAGCCGACGCCGTCCTCGACGAATCCGCGCTCACGGGTGAGTCGCGACCCGTCGAACGACCACGCGGCGATCTCGTGCGGTCGGGCGCGCTGAACGCGGGCGTCGGCTTCGACCTGCATGCCACCTCGACCGCCGAGGACAGCACCTACGCCGGGATCGTCCGGTTGGTCGAGGAGGCGCAGCGCCAGAAGGCGCCCGCGGTTCGTCTGGCCGACCGGTACGCGCTCATCTTCGTCCCGGTCACGCTCGTGCTGGCAGGGGGAGCGTGGGCGATCAGTGGCGATCCGATACGGGCGCTCTCGGTGCTCGTCGTCGCCACGCCGTGTCCACTGATCCTGGCGGTACCGATCGCGGTCGTGGCGGGCATCTCGCGGGCGGCCAAGCGGGGCATCATCGTCAAGGGAGGCGGGGCGCTCGAGACCCTCGCGCGGGGCAAGACCCTGCTGTTCGACAAGACCGGGACGCTCACGTCGGGGATCCCGCAGGTCGCCGATGTCGAGACGTTCGGTGCGATCGTCGCGGACGAGCTCTTGTGGCTGGCCGCCTCGCTCGACCAGGTGTCGCCCCACGTCCTCGCGACGGCGATCGTCCGCGCCGCCCGGGAGCGTGACCTGGAGCTTTCGTTCCCCGAGGACGTCGGCGAGCGCTACGGGGCGGGGATCGCCGGCGTCGTCGACGGCCGGAAGGTGTCGCTGGGCAAGGCGGGCTTCGTCACTGGAGGCGGGCCCCTGCCACGCCGAGCCCGCGAGGTGCGTCGTCGCACGATGATGGATGGATCGTCATCCGTGTTCGTCGGCGTGGACGGGGAGGTGGCCGGCGCCCTCGTGATCGACGACCCGATCAGACCGGATACGCCGCGGGTGATCCGCGCGCTCCGACGATCGGGCATCGAGCGCGTCGTGATGGTCACCGGGGATCATCCGGACGTGGCGGAGTCGGTCGGGGCTGCCCTCGGAGTCGACCGGATCTTGTCCGAACGCGCCCCCGACGAGAAGGTCGAGGCCGTCAAGGCCGAGCGCGAGCACGGCGTCGTCATCATGGTGGGGGACGGGCTCAACGATGCGCCGGCGCTCGCGGCGGCCGACGTCGGGGTCGCGATGGGAGCCCGGGGCGCGACGGCGTCGTCCGAAGCTGCGGACGTGGTGCTGGTGGTCGACCGCCTGGATCGACTCGTCGAGGCGATCGCGATCGCGCGACGGTCGCGCGGGATCGCCGTTCAGAGCGTCGCCGTCGGGATGGGGCTGGCGTTCGGGTTCATGGGATTGGCGGCGATCGGGCTCTTCGGCCCGATCGCCGGCGCGCTGATCCAGGAGGGCATCGACGTCATGTCGATCCTGAACTCGCTGCGAGCGATCGGCGGCGGCGGTGAGAAAGGCCCTGCGGGCCCTTCCACCGACGTCGCCGATCGCTTCCGGCGGGAGCACCGCGAGTTCGCGCCCGAGCTCCAGCGCCTCCGGTCGGTCGCCGACCGTCTGGAGCAGATGTCCGGCCCGGAGGCCATCCGCGAGCTCGAGACGGTTCGCCTGTTCATCGCCGAGCGGCTGCCGCGGCACGAGGAGGAGGAGGAGGCCGCAGTCTATCCGATCGTCGCGAGCCTGATGGGCGGCGAGGATCCGATGTCCAGCATGGCGCGGGCGCACGTGGAGATCTCCCACCTTGGCCGGATCTTCCAGGAACTGCTGGAGGATCTGCCGCCCGAGGGCCCTTCACCCGAGGATCTCCTCGACCTCCGGCGAGTGCTCTACGGCCTGCATGCGATCCTCCGGCTGCATTTCGCTCAGGAGGAAGAGGCCTACGCGTGGTTGTCGTCGGGCGAGCTGGTGCCCGTCGGCTGATCGCGCTCGAGCTCCGTCAGGTCCACGTCGTGCGGCCGGGGGGTCGGGTCGGCGGTCAGCGTGACCCGGAACGACGCACCCCCGCCGATCCGTTCCTGCACCCATGCGCGACCGTCGTGCAACTCGGCGAACCGCGTGACGAGGGCGAGTCCAAGCCCCGAACCGGCGCCCGCGCCCGCCCCTTGGCGGAACATCTCGAAGATCCGCTCGCGATCGCCGGGCGCGACGCCCGGGCCGTCGTCTTCGACCATGAGCATCGCGCCGTCGTCCGTGCGCTCCAGCCGCACCCAGATCCGCGAATCGCCCGGCGTGTGCTTCAACGTGTTGCCGAGCAGGTTCTCGACGATCCGTTCGACCATGACGGCGTCCGCCTTGACGGTGATCGGCGCGACGTCGATGGCGAGACGACGCTCCGCGACCAGGTCGGAGTTCGCGACGATCTCGCGGATCAGCGCCCCGACGTCGATCGGCTCGAAGTGCGTCTCCGCGAGCCCTCGGTTCAGACGCTCCAGATCCAGGAAGTCCGAGACGATCCGATCGAGCTTCCGCGCGTTCGACGCGATGCGACGCGCCATGTCGCGGGTCTCGTCTTCGGTGATCTCGATGTCGTCGCGCTCCATCGTGACCGCGAGACCGAGGATCGCGGCGAGCGGCGTGCGGAGGTCGTGCGAGACGGCCTGCAGGAACGTCGTCTTCATCTCGTCCTCGACGCGCAGGCGCTCCGCCTCCGTTCGCTCGCGTTCCAGATCACGCTCCAGGTCCTGGGTGCGCCGCTGGTCGGTTACGTCGATCAGCACGCCCTGCCAGTAGACCGGGCGGCCTTCGTCGTCGAGCACGAGCCGCGCCTGGTCCTGGACCCAGACCTCATGCCCGTCGCGCGCGATCAGCCGATAGGTGGCTGCGTGCGGCTCACCACGCGCGGCGCTCGCCTCCATCAGCGCGCGGTCGTCCGGATGGACGAGTTTCGTCCACAGACCCTTGTCGGCGTACCACGCCTCGGGCTCGTACCCGAGGATCGTCCCCGTCTGCGGGCTGATGTAGACGGTCGGACCGTCATCCACCGGGTCGATGTAGGCGATCGCGGGGATCTGCTCGACCAGCGTTCGGTAGCGCGCCTCGGCCTCGGAGAGCTGGCCGGCCGCCTCCTTGAGCGGCGTGATGTCGATCATGACGCCCTGCCAGTACGCGGGCTCCCCATCGGGCCCGCGCATCATCACGGCCTGGTCGCGGAACCACACGACGCGACCGTCGCGCGCACGCATCCGGTACTCGCTGAGGAACGGCTCGCCGGTCAGCTCGGTACGGCGGTTCTCCTCGATCACATACGGCCGGTCGTCCTCGTGGATCGACTCGAGCCAGACGCCCGGATCACGCATCCATTCGTCCGGGGTGATCCCGATGAGCTCCTGGACCCGCGCGTTGATGTAGACCAGCTTGAGGCCGTCGCCCGTGACCTCCTCGCGGTAGACGATCGCGGGGATCTGCTCCACGAGCGTGCGGTACCGATCCTCGGACTCGCGCGCCCGCTCTTCGGTCTCGCGCTCCAGCGTGATGTCGTACATGATCCCCTGCCAGTAGAGCGGGCTCCCGGCCTCGTCCCGGATCAACGCCGCCTCGTCGCGGAACCAGCGGATGTCGCCGTCGCGCGTGAACATCCGGTAGTCGGCCTGGAAGGGGCCGCCCGTGCGCTCGATGCGCTCGTATTCCCGGCGGACCCGCATCCGGTCGTCCGGGTGGAACTGGCGGGCCCACGCCGCCGGATCTTCGATCCACTGCTCCGGAGGGAACCCCAGGATCTCCTCCACCTGCGGGCTCACGTACAGCATCTCGCCGATGCCGTTGTCCTCGCGGGTGACGGATTCGAGGTAGACGATCGCCGGCAGGTTCTCGACGACGCGCTGGAAGCGCCCCTGCCGCTCCTCGCGCTCGTGCTCGAGAGCCTTCTGTGCGGTGATCTCGACCATCAGGCCGCGGATCACCGCCGGTGAGCCTTCGTCGTCCTTGACCGCATGCCCGACGTCGCGGATCCACACCCACGAGCCGTCCTTCGCGAGGAGCCGGTATTCCTCGTCGAACGGGCCGCCGGCGGTCGCGATGCGGACGAGCCTGCCGACCATGCGGTCGTGGTCGTCGGGATGGAGGTGGTCGTTCCAGAACCCGGGGTCGTCCAGCCAGTCGGCGGCGTCGTAGCCGAGGATCTCCTGGACACCGTCGGAGACGAAGGTGAACGTCATCGAGGTCGCGTCCGCCTCCCAGGCGATCCCGTGGAGATCGGCCATCAGGCTCTGGACACGGAGAGGCTCGGAGCCGGAAGGGATCATCGGGGGATGCGGCATCGTCTCCTGCGGAAGTCTGACAGCCACCGCGCGCGCGGCGCCACCGCCAGAACGGCGTAGTCCGTCACCCGGCCAGGGAACCCCCGTCCGACCGAGGGTCCGAACCGGCATCGAACCAGTCCGGCCGCGCGCGGATCACCTGCGCGTGCCCGAGCTCGTCGGAGCGGTCCGGGACCACCGTCGCCGGGTACGGCAACGACTCGAGCGAGCGCCTCGCCTCGGCGGGGACGCTGGCTTCGATGACGATCCGCGCCGGCGAGGTTCGCTCCGGCCGCTCGAGGATCCAGCGCGGCGCCGCGACCGCGTCCACGGCCGCGGCGCCGCCCACCAGGTGGAGCAGGGTCTGCGCGTTGATCTGTGGTTGTGCGTACCCGCCCATCGACCCCGCGACCGCCGCCAGACCGTGCTCGTCGTGGACGATCACGGGCATCAGCGTGTGCGCCGGGAGCTTGCCGGGCGCGAACGCGTTGGGATGCTCCGGCTCCAGGGTGAAGCAGGCACCGCGGTTCTGCGCGACGATCCCCGTGGTCGGCTCGCAGATCCCGGACCCGAACCCCCAGAACAGGCTCTGGACCAGCGACACCGCGAAGCCCTCGGCGTCGGCGGTCACGAGGGCGATCGTGTCGCCGTTCGGGCGCGGTGGCGGTGCCCCCGCGCGCTCCAGCCGGATCTCATCCGCGAGCGAGGCGAGATGCCCGTCGTCGAGGAGCGTCGAGGGGTGCACGGTCATGTGCTCGGGGTCGCCGAGGTGGCGGTCGCGGTCCCGGGCGGA
>VAYF01000107.1 GCA_005883885.1 Actinomycetota bacterium
GTTCCCGCCTCGGGGCCATGCGGGTCGGCATCGACCCGGAGCCGTTCGAGCAACGCGAGGATCTGGAGCAGCACGAACCCTTGGGAGTTCGGGGGAACGACCGAGACGTGGAGGCCGCGGAACGCGGCGGCGAGCGGCGGGAGGACGAGCGCGCGATGCGCGGCCAGATCCTCGATCGAGATCGGGGAACCGGCGTCGTTGAGCCCGCTCACGTAGGCCCTG
>VAYF01000313.1 GCA_005883885.1 Actinomycetota bacterium
CGGCGGATCCGCCGTGAAGCCCGCGGCCGCGAGGACCTCCAGCATCAGGTCGCGGCGCTCGGCGTACTCCTTCCGGATCTGCCGGTAGTACTCGCCGGGCAAGCCGAGCGCCGCCACCCCCGCCAGCTGGAGGGGCGCCGCAGCCGCGACCGTCAGGAAGTCGTGCGTCGAGCGGATCCCGGCCATCAGCGGCGGCGAGGCCACCGCCCACCCGACGCGCCAGCCCGTGACCGAGTAGGTCTTCGACAGCGCGCTGATCGTGACCGTGCGCTCGCGCATCCCGGGGAGCGTCGCGATCGGCACGTGCTCGCGATCTTCGTACGTGATGTGCTCGTAGATCTCGTCGGTGATCGCGATCGCGTCGTGCTCGCGGCAGAGCGCTGCGATCATGCCGAGCTCCTCGGCGGTGAAGACCTTGCCGGTGGGGTTGTGCGGCGAGTTCACGACGATCGCGCGCGTCCGCGGACCGAACGCCTCGGCCAGCTCGTCCGGGTCGAACCGCCAATCCGGCGGGGAGAGCGTCACGTACCGGCCCGTCGCGCGTGAGAGGATCGCGTCCGGGTTGTAGCTCTCGTAGAACGGCTCGAAGACGACGACCTCGTCGCCCTCATCGAGGATCCCGAGGAAGCTGGCCGCCATCGCCTCGGTGGACCCGCACGTCACGCAGATCTCGGTCTCCGGGTCGAAGGTCACGCCGTAGTCGGCCTCGTACTTCGCCGCGATGGCGCGGCGGAGCGTCGGATCGCCCCACGTGATCGGGTACTGGTTGTGGTCCTCCGCGATCGCGCGGCGGGCCGCCTCCTTCACCTCCTCGGGCGCGGGGAAGTCGGGGTAACCCTGTCCGAGGTTGATCGCGTCGTGCACGGCGGCGAGCCTCGTCATCTCGCGGATCACCGACTCGGTGAACGACGACGACTTCGCGGACGCGTGGAGGTTCACGAGCGGGAAGACTATCGGGAGACGCGAAGGGCGGCCCCGCCTTCGGCGGGGCCGCCCTTCCGATGCCTGGGACCGCGCGGGGCTACATGTTCTTCATGAGATCCATGAGCTTCATGTTGTCGTCGGTCACCATGACGACGCGCGAGTTCGTCGCCAGGTACGCCGCGCGGACGTTGATCCCCGCGTCGGCGATCTGACGCGCCATCGCACCCATGGTGCCCGGCGTCTCGGCGCCCTGTATGGGCGGCCCAAGGATCGCGTCGGCCTCGCCTTCCACCTTGATGCCGGCGCCCTCGAGCGCCTTGCGCGCCCCGGCCCCGTCCTGGACGCAGACGTGGATGATCCCGCGTCCCTCGAAGCCGATGCCGAGCAGGCCCTCGATGTTGATCCCGGCCTGGCCGAGCGCCTCGCCGATGCTGGCCAGGCCCCCCGGACGATCCTCGACGGTGATGGTGAGATCGGTCGCCATGCAGTCTCCTTCCCGAAAGGGGTCAGGAACGGCATACGCCCGTTCGGCCGCCTCGGTCAAGTCGGGACCGGTGCCCGCACATCTGAGCCACGATCCTGCGGAGAGACCCGTGGCAAGATGCGGGCATGTCCCGAACGCCGGATGATCGTGGCTTCGACGAGATGTATGCCGGCGTCCCGCCGTGGGACATCGGACGGGCGCAGCCTGAGGTCGTTCGGGTCGCCGAGGCGGGCGGGTTCGCCGAGCCCGTGATCGACGTCGGATGCGGGACCGGCGAGAACGCGCTCGAACTGGCGGC
>VAYF01000108.1 GCA_005883885.1 Actinomycetota bacterium
CACGCATTTCGACACGACGCGTGCGAACGTCGAGTTCACGGGGGCCGAGGCGGTCGACCTCGTGATCCCCGAGGGTCGCGATCCGGCGGCCCTCCATCCGTTCAAGGGCAACATGGACCTGGAGGCGCTCGAGAAGCTCCTCGTCGAACGAGCGGCGGATATCCCCGTCGTGTTCGTCACCGTGACGAACAACTCCGGCGGGGGGCAGCCGGTCTCACTGGCGAACCTGCGCGGCGTCCGGTCGCTCTGCGATCGCTTCGGGGTGCCCCTGTTCCTCGACGCCTGCCGGTTCGCGGAGAACGCGTGGTTCATCAAGACGCGCGAGGCGGGGCAGGACGGGCGGGACCTGCCGGACATCGTCCGGGAGACGGCGTCGCTCGCCGACGGCATGACGATGTCGGCGAAGAAAGACCCGATGGCGAACATCGGCGGCTGGCTCGCGCTGCGCGACGACGCCTGGGCCGAGCGATGCCGCAACCTGTTGATCCTGACCGAGGGGTTCCCCACCTATGGCGGGCTCGCCGGCCGCGACCTGGAGGCCATCGCGCAGGGACTGCGCGAGTGCCTCGACGAGCACTACCTCCGCTACCGGACCCGCTCGATCGAGTACCTGTCCGATGCGTTGGTGGCCGCGGGCGTGCCGATCGTTCGGCCAGCCGGCGGACATGCCGTCTATCTGGACGCGCGCGGCCTTCTCCCCCACGTTCCACCGTTGCGGTACCCAGGGCAGGCCCTCGCGGTGGCGCTGTACGAGGCCGGCGGGATCAGAGGATGCGAGATCGGGACGGTGATGTTCGGGATGAAGCCCGATGGCACCGAGGAGCCCGCCGCGACGGATCTCGTCCGGCTCGCGATCCCTCGGCGCACCTATACGCAGAGTCACGTCGACTACGTGATCGAGGTCGTGACGGACGTCGCCGCCCGAGCCAACGACCTGCCCGGGTACCGGATCGTCGAGCAGGCGCCGCAGCTACGTCATTTCACCGCCCGGTTCGAGCCGATCACCGCCACGAGGTAGCCGGATCGACGGCCACGGTACCCTGAAGGTCATGCGTATCGCGTTCGTCTCCACCTACCCACCCCGGCGCTGCGGGATCGCGACCTTCACCTCGGATCTGATCCATGCGATCCGCGAGGCCGACCCCTCGACCCGCGCTCGCATCGCGGCGATCGACGAGCGCAACTCGGTGCGTGCCTATGGGTCCGAGGTCCGCTGGCGGATCCGGCAGGGGAGCCCCATGCCCTACCGGGCGGCCGCCCGGGCGATCAACCGGTCGAACGCCGACGTCGTGTGCGTCCAGCACGAGTTCGGCCTCTACGGCCTGTGGAAGGGCGGCGGCTGGGTGGGCGACCACTGGATCGAGGGCACCTACGAGGACCACCTGACGCCGTTCCTCGACGAGCTCGAGAAGCCCGCGCTGGTGACCCTGCACACGGTGCTGCCGGAGCCGTCGCCAGCGGTCCGTGAGGCGGTCCGGTCGATCGCCGACTCCGCACACGGCCTCACCGTGATGGCCGAGACCGCGGTCGACATCCTCCGCGACGTCTACGGCATCGCGGAACGCCCCATCGTGATCCCGCACGGGATGCCCCACATCGAGCCGATCGGGCGGCGCCGCCTCAAGGCGAAGCTCGGCCTCGATCATCGCCAGATCGTGTCGACCTTTGGTCTCGTGGGTCCCGGCAAGGGGCTCGAGTACGTGATCGAGGCGATGCCGGCGGTCGTCGCCCGGCACCCGGACGCGCTGTACCTGATCGCCGGCCAGACGCACCCGGAGCTCCTCAAGCAACGGGGCGAGGAGTACCGCAACCGTCTGACCGCCCTCGTCGAGGAGCTCGGCCTGACCGACAACGTGGTCTTCGTGAACCAGTACCTCGAACAGAAGGACATCATCGACTACCTGCTCGCCACCGACGTGTACGTCACGCCGTACCTCGACCCGAACCAGATCACGAGCGGAACGCTCTCCTACGCGCTCGGCGCGGGGAAGGCCGTCGTCTCCACGCCGTACCTGCACGCGAAGGAAGCGCTCGCCGACGAACGAGGGCTCCTCGTCGACTTCCAGGCGGCGGACCAGATCGCCGACGCGGTCAACACGGTCTTGGACGATCCGAAGCTCAAGGCACGGTTGGAGAAGAACGCGTACCGCTACGCGAACGAAGCGACCTGGCCGAAGACGGGCGCCCGCTTCCTCGACGTGATGCGTGAGCTCGTCGCGGAACATCCGCCGGTCCAGAAGGAACGGCGGCGGGAGAAGCCGCTCACGGTCGCCCACCGGCTGCGCAGCAACCCGCTGATCCAGCCCGTGGACGTGGAGCCTCAGCCGGGGTTCGAGGTCATCTCCACGATCAACCCGGGTGTCGCGACCGTCGGCGACGAGACGGTCCTTCTCGTGCGCGTGACCGAGCGGCCGAAGCCCGAACCGGGTGTGGACGCACGCATGGTCGACCTCTCGGGTTCCGACCCTCGGCTCGTTCCCCTCCCCGGCGGGCTCCGTCCGGAGCAGTTGATCGGGATGGCCTTCTTCGACCATCAACAGGAACCGCCCAAGATCGTGATCGGCTACGTCCCGCGGGACCTGCCGGGGCTCGACCTGTCCGACCCGCGGACGATCCGGTACCGGAACACGGCCGGGGGTTTCGCGCACGTACAGATGGAGTTCACGGATTACCTATCACACATCTCGCACCTGCGCGTCGCGCGCAGTTCCGATGGGAACCACTTCACGATCGATCCCGAACCGACGATCGTGTCGGCGACACCGCTCGAGGAGTACGGCGTCGAGGACCCGAGGATCACGTGGTTCGGCGACGTGTTCCACATCACGTACGTCGCCGTGAGCCGGTTGGGGATCACGACCGCGCGCCTGACGACCACCGACTTCCGCTCGTTCGAACGCCACGGAACGATGCTCGAGCCCGACCAGAAAGACGTCGTGCTGTTCCCCGAACAGGTCGGGGGCCGCTACCTCGCGTTGACGCGCCCGATGCCCGGGTCCTTCGGACGCGTGCTCGGTATCTGGCTCTCCGAGAGCGACGATCTCGTGCACTGGGGGAACCCTCGGCCGATCGCGCAGCCTCGGAGCGGCACCTGGGACGAGATGCGGATCGGCGCGTCCTTGGTGCCGATCCGCGTCGACGGGGGGTGGCTCGAGATCTATCACGGCGCCGACCGCGACAACCGGTACGGCGTGGGCGCATTGCTGCTGGATGCCGGCGATCCGACGAAGGTGCTCGGCCGCACCGACCGGCCCTTGTTGGCGCCGGAGGCCGAGTACGAGCTCGACGGGTTCCTGCACGACGTCGTCTTCCCCAGCGGTCACGTCGACCTGGGGGACGGCGACATCCGCGTCTACTACGGGGCGGCCGACACGAGCGTCTGCGCAGCCGACATGGCGATCGACGACGTGCTGTCGGCGCTGGATCCGGTGTAGACAGCGCTGGTCCTTCACATCCCGTCCTGCGAGACTCCGCAGCCATGCTCCGACAGCTCGCCCGTCTGACCCGCCCGATCCCGGCCGCCGGTGGTGACGCCCTGGCCATCGCGGTCTACGGCGACGGCGGAGGAGCGCACATCGTCGCGAAGGAGTCCGGCTTCGAAGGGGTCGCGTGCGTGGACGACGCGGCCCGGCTGCTGGACGTGCTGTGCGACGTGTGGGCTCGGACGAAGCAGCCGTGGGCCGAGCGATGGGCGCGCGGGGTGCTGGAGTTCGTGCTGTGGATGCAGGAGCCCGACGGGCGATGGATCAACTTCGTCTACGACTGGGACGGCACGCGCAACCTCCACGGCATCACGTCGGCCACCGGCGAGAGCTTCTGGCACGCGCGCGCGCTCGTCGGCGTGAGCCACGCGTGGCTCACGTTCGCCGACGAGCGCGCGCGAGACGCCGTGCTCTCGGGGCTGGACCACGCGGTGTCGAAGCCCGCGCCGGCCGATGTCCGGGCGCTCCACATCCTGACGGCGCGCCGGCTGATCGCCGACGCGGGCGTCACGTCGCTACGCCCGGCGATGCTCGGCTGGGTCCAGGAGCTCGCGGCCTGCCGGGACGGCGACGTGCTCAAGAACAACGACGAGGAGACCGGGCCACCGCATCTGTGGGCCCACATCCAGGAGGGTGTGCTCGCGTGGTCCTCGACGCTGCTCGACGAGCCCGGGCTCGTGGACGTCGCCGCACGGAGCGCCGAGGCACTCGTCGTTCCCGCGGTGGACGCGAGGTTCGCGGCGACGAGCACGTCGCCCTACGACGTGGCGTCGTGCATCTACTCGCTGGACCGGCTCTCTGAGGCGACCGGCGAGCAACGGTGGGCGGCGTTGGCGTCCGACGCTCGCGCCTGGTTCAACGGGCGCAACGCGGCCGCGGCGCCGGTCTACGACCGGCGCCGCGGCCGCGTCGCCGACGGGATCGACGAGGGCAGGGTCTCGGAGAACTCGGGCGCCGAGTCGAACATCGTGGCCGCCGAAGCGCTGCTCGACGATGCGCTCGACGTGGCGCGAGCGCTCGAGGATCCGTTCGCTCGCCCGCCGGTGGACCTGCCCGAGCCGGGTTGATGACGCTGCTCGTCGTGATCGCCGCCACGGTGGCCTTCGCGGCGACGATCCAGGCGACGATGGGCTTCGGGTTCGCCCTGGTCGCGGTGCCGATCATCGCGGTCGCGGACGATCCGAAGGTCGCCGTGGTCGCGGTGACGGCGATCGGGGTGCCGATGACCCTGTGGAACGCGATCCGGTGGCGTGCGCACCTCCGGGTGGGGGCGATGGTAGTGGTCGTCGGGGCCTCGCTGATCGGGATGCCGGTCGGCGCGCTCATCCTGACGCGGGCGCCCGATCGCGCCCTCACGTTCGCGATCGGGATCGCCGTCCTCGGCCTGACGGCATGGCTCTGGCGCGGCCTGCAGCTCCCGGCCGGCCCGCGGACCGAGGTCGCCGCCGGGATCGCGTCCGGCGCGCTCGCGACGAGCACCGGGACGAACGGACCACCGCTCGTGATCGCCTTCCAGGCGACCGGGATGGAGCGAGACGCGTTCCGCGCGACGCTCGCGGGATGCTTCTTCGTTCAAGGCGTGATCGCCCTCGTCCTGATTCTGGGCCGGCGGGCTGCTCACGCGCCATGTTGGAGCTGCCTTCGTGGTCGGTGTGCCCGCGATCGTCGCGGGCACGCTCGGCGGCGAGCGGCTCTCGACCCGGCTGCACGGCCACGCGTTCCGCGTGGCCGTGCTCACCCTGCTCGGGCTCTCCGGAGCGCTGGCGATCGTCGGCGCCATCACGTCGTCGGGATAGGAACGGGGCGGGACCGATAGACGGTCTCGCCCCCTTCCGCCTCCCTCGCCGAGCTCAGGTTCAGGAGCCGAGCTTGGGGATCACGTACCAGGCCAGGAACGCGAGGATCGCGAGCACGATGATCACGATGGCCGAGTACTTGATCGCCGCGTACCCGGTGAGGCTTCCGCGATCGGGCTCGACCGGGACCGGCTCGACCGGCATGTGCTCGTGCGTCTGCGGATAGCGGTCGCTCATCTCGTTCGACCTCCTTCCCTCGCGCGTCGCTCGCGCAGCCGGAGCCCCTGTGATACCCGGGGCTTTCCCTCGCGAAACCATGTGGAGCCGTCCGGGGCAACCGGTCCCGTCAGCCCGCGACGCGCTCGGCGAGGTCGATCAGGCCGGTTCGGGTCGTCACGCCGAAGTCCGGCGTCCAGGCCACGGGCCACGTGGAGAACTTGGCGATGACGACGTCGGCCGGACCGTGGACCAACACGGTCTGGCCGTTGATGCCCGACGCCATGAGGATCGGGCCGCGCGGGTCGACCACCCAGAACTGGTTCCGGTAGTACGCGCCGGCGGGGAACTCGACGGCGTCGGGAGCGGCCGCGAACGCCGCCACGGTCTCGGGATCCGCGGTCAGGGTGTCCTGGATCCACTCCCGGGGGATCACCTGTTCGCTTCCGCGCCGCCCGTCTCGCAGGATGAGGAGCCCGAACCTGGCCAGATCTCGCAGCGTGCAGCAGATGCCGCCGTCGGCCATCGCGTTGCCGTGGCCGTCGACGGTCACCTCGGCGTCGGCCTCCGCACCCATCGGTCCCCAGAGCTCGTTCGCGACCAGATCCCCGAACCGGGCGCCGGCGGCACGCTCCATCACCCACGCCAGCAGGTCGGTGAGGATCGATCGGTAGTCGAAGCGGCCCCCGTGGGGACGCTCGTTCCCGAGGGTCGCGTAGTAAGCGGTGATGTCGACAGGCAGGTCGAGGTTCGTGCGCGGTCGCCACAGGTAGATCTGCTCGTAGACGCGGACGTCGGCATCGAGGTTCGTGTAGTCCTCGTCGAACCGCGTCCCCGCCCGCATGTCCAACAGATGGCGCACCGTGCACCCGTCCCATGACGTGCCGGCGAGCTCGGGCAGGTGCGTGGTCACCGGATCGTTCGGCGACAGGAGTCCCCTACCCACCAACCGCCCGCACACCACCGACGTGACCGACTTCGAGACGGACATCAGCAGGTGCCGCGTACGGGCCGCCATCCCGTTGACGTACGACTCCATGAGCACCCGTCCGCCGTGCAGGACGATGATGCCGTCGGTGTAGGTGCGCTCGAGGAAGGTTGCGAGCGGCACCGGCCGCCCGTCGGAGCGGACCGGCGTCCTCGTGAGGTCGCGGACATCCTCCGGCAGTCGCGCGACGGGGCCGTCACCGCGCGCGATCCGGGCGGTCGGGATCAGCTCGCCGACGTGCTGGAACGCCCACCGGTTGAACGGCGGCTCCTGCCAGTTCGCGAGCGTCACCGATCGCTCGGCGGGGAACGGGGGCGGGCCCGCCATCAGCCCGAGGTCGGCCGCCGTCGGGATCCTCTCGCGTGTCACGTGCCGCCGGCCCGATCCATGGCGCGCAGGATACGGCCGTCCCTCGCCATCGGTCGTAGCCTGCCGAGCATGGACGCGAACCGGAACTTGAGCCTCACGGCGAACGAGGACGGCACCGTCATCGTCACGAACCGGCACGGCACGCAGGTCACGATCGACCTGCACGGCATGCGCGGCCTGACGCCGCTGGAGATGCTGCTTGCCGCTGTCGGGAGCTGCAGCGCTGTCGACATCGTCGAGTTGATGCGGAAACAACGGGCGCCGGTGGCGCCGCTCGCCGTCGACGTCGAGGGGCTCAAGGACGACCAGCGGATGCAGTGGTTGCGGGTGACGTATCACGTGGCGGAGGAGGTCGACGCGCGCAAGTTCGAGCGCGCCCGGTCGAAGACCGCCGACGATCTCTGCACGGTCTCTCGGACGCTCACGCACGGCTGTCCCGTCGAGCACGTCGTCGGATAGGGCCGCCCGACCCAGCGTTCAGCCGAACGGATCGCCGAGGCTAGGGGTTCATGCTGGTGTGGCGGTGCAGACGGCTTCGGATGTGGATGGAGGAGCGATCGAGTTCGAGGACCTCTACCTCGACGAGCGCATCCGGCTCGTCAGAGCGATGCTCCTGCTGACCGGACGGGCCGGCGAGGCCGAAGACCTCGCCCAGGAGGCGTTCGTGCGGGTGTACGAGCGCTGGTCGCACGTCCGGGAGATGGAGTCGCCTACGGGCTACCTCTACCGAACGGCCCTGAACCTGCACCGGAAGCGCTTGCGGCGCCTCGCCGTGGAGCTTCGGAAGCGTGCGGTGCGACAGGACGACGACCGAGGCGGGGACGTCGGAGACGAACGTCTCGATCTCTTGCGGGCCGTCGCCGCGCTGCCGATCGCGCAGCGACAGGCGGTCGTGCTCGTCGACTGGTTGGGATTCCCGCCTTCGGAGGCGGCACTCCTTCTTGGGATCGAGGCCGCGTCGGTTCGCGGACGGCTGCATCGCGCGCGACGGGAGCTTCGGCGTCAGGATGGAGGCAACGATGCGTGAGGACGTGAACGACCTTCTCGATCGTGCGGTCGGCTGGTACCGGCCGAGGACCGCGCCGGATCCGGCCTCGATCGCTGGGATCGCCGGCAGGCGGCGTCGGCGTCGGCGGCTCGGCGCGATCGCGGTCTCCACGCTGATCACGCTCGGCTCGCTCGTCCTCCTCATCGGCACCCTGAAGCCAGGCGGATCGCAACCGCCCGTCGGTAGCGGTACGCCGAGCGGCAGCGTGATCCCGACCTCGACCGGCCAGGCGATCGGGTTCCACGGCCTCGAGGTGACCGTGCCGGCGTCCTGGGCGATCAACGACACCACGTGCGGGACGCCGCAGAGCGACACGGTGATCCGCGACGAAGGTGCCACGACCACCTGCCTGGTCTCGCGGCCTGCGGGGATCAGCAGCCTCGAGCTGGTCGACAACCCTCAGTACTGGCGGCCGAAGATGCGGTCCGTTCGCACCCTGACGAACCCGCATGGCGTACAGGTGGAACGAGGCATCGTTCCCGATCGTCCCGGCGCGACGATCTATGTGCCCGAGGTACACGTCTTGATGTTCGTCGACACCGTGACCGACGCGGAGACCAACGCGATCGTCGGTTCGATCCAGCTCGCCGATACCGATCCGAACGGATGCGCGATGCGCGAGATGGAGCTCGACCCTCTCCCCTCGTACCGACCCGGGGCTCCGATGAACGACGTGCTGATCCCCGGCTCGCCGTCGACGATCGCGATCTGCCACTACATCGACCATTGGCTCGTGAGCTCAGCGGCGCTGACGGGCCAGGAGATGACCGATCTGGTTGGCGTGATCAACGCACTGCCCGAAGGCTTCGTCCACGCGCCGCCGAGCACCTACGATCCTTCGCTGTGCAGCGAGCCGTCATCAGCGGGCGGCGAGCTCGGCAGCGGGTTCGTCCTGTGGGTCGGCGAGGCTGGCTCCGCTCCACTTCCGCTCTGGGCGCACGTCGGGATCTGCGGCCATCTCGGCATCACGAACGGCGTACGCGACGGACGGCTGACGCCCGACCTCGCCGCGGCGTTGAACGGGCCCCTCCTTGCCGGATACGTGATGCCCGGACGCCTCGTTCCCGACTCTCCCTCGAACTGATCGAGCCGAAAGAATTCCCGTGCGTGTGCCAGGC
>VAYF01000314.1 GCA_005883885.1 Actinomycetota bacterium
CGCCGGACTTCCCACCGGTTTTCGCAAGGAGCCTGACGCCTTCGATCCGGGCGGAGCGATCGAACGCTTTCGCCGTGTCGTAGAGGGAGAGCGCGGCGATCGAGACCGACGTGAGCGCTTCCATCTCCACCCCGGTGCGATCGAAGGCTCGAACCGTGGTGAGCACGTGGACCCGGCCCTCGGCTACGTTGGGCTCGACGGTCACGTCGGCACCCGTGACGCGGACCGGATGACAGTGGGGCAGCAGCTCCGGCGTCTTCTTGACCCCGATCATCCCCGCGACCTTCGCGGTCTCGATCGGCGAGCCCTTCTTCGTCCCGGCGACCAGGGCCCCGACCGTCTCGGCCGTGGTCACGAGCCATGCTTCGGCGGTCGCCTCGCGAGCCGTCTCGGATTTGGCGCCGACCTCGACGATCCGTGTCGTGCCGTCGGTCCCGGCCCGATCGTCCATGTCAATCTTCCGACGAGCGGAACAGCCGCACCCGGACGTGCTCGCCGGGACCCGCCCGCTCAACCCCGGGCGCGAGCAGGGCGAGGCCGTTCGCCCGAGCCACGGTCGCGATCAGGTTGGAGCCTCGGCCGCCCGTCGGAGCGGCGGTCCAGCCGTCCGGGCCCCGCCCCACCTCGACCCGCGCGAGCACGCTCTTGTCCCTCGGGCCGCTGATCTCGCCGGTGAGGGTCGCCGTGATCTCGGGTCGCTCGAGCTGTGCCCTGCCCATCATCTTGAGGATCGCGGGCCGAACGAACATCTCGAAGCTCACGAACACGCTGACCGGGTTCCCTGGCAGACCGAAGAACGGCTTGCCCTCGATGAACCCGAACCCCTGCGGCATGCCGGGCTGCATCGCGACGCGATAGAAATCGATGTCGCCGCGTCGGAAGAACGCGGCCTTGACCACGTCCCGCTCCCCGACCGACACGCCGCCCGACGAGACGAACCCGTCGGCCTGGATCTCGTAGTTGAAGACCGCTTCCTTGAGCGACTCGGGGTCGTCCCGGACGATCCCCGCGAGCACCGGGATCGCCCCGGCCTCGCGGAGCGCCGCGAACAGGGTGTAGGCGTTGGAATCACGCACCTGACCGAACGACGGCGCGTCGGTGGGAGGGATCAGCTCGTCGCCCGTCGAGAGCACGACGATGCGTGGGCGTGGATGCACCATCGGGTGAGGGACGCCGGCGTTCGCGAGGAGCCCCAGCTCGCCCGCGCTCAGCCGCTTCCCGATCGGGACGAGGATCTCGCCTGCACGGACGTCCTCCCCGCGAGGACGGATATGCCGCCCTTCCTCGACCGGGTCGAACACGCGGACCAGGTCATCGTCGCGGGGCTCGGCGTTCTCGATCGGCACGACCGCGTCAGCACCGGCCGGGATCGGCGCGCCGGTTGCGATCGCGACCGCCTCGCCCATCCCGACCGTCGCCTCCGGCCGCTGCCCGATCATGGCGTGGCCGACCACCTTGAGCTCGGCCGGATCGTTCGTCGACGCTTCGGCGACGTCGGACGCGCGGAGCGCGAAGCCGTCCATCGCCGAAGACGCGAACTCCGGAAGATCCACGGCCGAGAAGATGTTCTCCGCGGCCACGCACCCGTAGGCGTCGGTCAGCGGCAACTGCAGCGGTCGGAGGGGCTCGATCTTCGAGAGGATCCGCTCGCGCGCTTCCTCGAGCGGGATCAGGCCCTCCGCCGAGTCGTGATCCTTCGCGTGCCGCTCTGCCATGCCGCGCAGTCTACTCAGGCCCTCGGAAGGGACGATGCAGCCTGCCAGGGATGGGTCAGACGAGCTTCGCGCGCTGCACGTACTCGGCGAGCCACGTGCGGAACTCGGGTCCGAGGTCGTCCCGCTCGGCGCCGAGCTCGACGGTCGCCTTCAGGTAGTCGAGCGGGTTACCCACGTCGAAGCGCCTGCCCTCGAACCGGTACGCGTAGACCGCCTGCTCCTGCGCCAACAGGTTGATGGCGTCCGTGACCTGGATCTCGCCACCGCTTCCGGGCACGGTCCGGCGGAGCGCGTCGAAGATCTCCGGGGTGAACACGTATCGGCCGATCACGGCGAGGTTGGAGGGGGCCTCTTCCCGCGACGGTTTCTCGATGATCGACAGGATCCGCACGAGATGCTCCTCGAAGGGCTCCGCCTGGATGGAGCCGTACATGGAGATGTCCTGCCGGCTGACCTCCATGGCCGCGATGACGCTCCGCCCGAAGGTGTCGTGCGCGCGAAGCATCTGGCCAAGGAGTGGCTCGGATGGATGGATCAGGTCGTCACCGAGCATGACCGCGAACGGCTCATCGCCGACGTGCGCCTGTGCCATGGAGACCGCGTGGCCGAGCCCGAGCGCTTCCTTCTGACGGATGTAATGGACCTCCGCCACATCCGAGATCTGTCGGATCCGCTTGAGCTCGTCGAACTTCGCCTTGTCCTCGAGGAAGTGCTCCAGCTCCCTCCTCGACCACGAGCTGGATCGCGGGAACGTCGATCACCGGGAGCATGACCTTCGGCTGGGCCTTCGTGGCCGGAAGGAACCGGGTGCCGAGCCCGGCGGCAGGGATCACCGCCTTGCGAACCTTCATGAGCCCCCTCGCTCCGCGGACCGCGAACGATACGCGCCCCGCGCGCGCGGCGCCAATCGTCGAATCAGCATAGGTTGGCCGGCCGACACGGAGGGCGTCGGTAGACTTGCCTCGTCATGCCGACCTACGGATACACGTGTCGTGACTGCGGCCACTCGTTCGACATCGTCCAGAAGATGACGGAGGACACCCTCACGATCTGCCCCCGCTGTGGAGGCCGACTCCGGAAGGTCTTCGCCGCACCCGCGATCGCGTTCAAGGGTTCGGGGTTCTACGCCACCGACCACGGCAAGGGGTCGAAGGGCCGAGACGAGACGAAGGACGCGACCGCCGGGACGAAGGCCGATACGAAGAAAGACGGCGGTTCGTCGGAAAGCTCGCCGGGGAAGAAGGCCGGCGACGCGAGCACGAAGAAGGAGCCGTCCTCCGGCGCGGCGACACCGTCGAAAGAAGGGTCCGGGTCATGACGACGGCCGAGATCGGCGTCTTCGGCGGTTCCGGGTTCTACGCGTTTCTCGACGATCCCGAAGAGATCGTCGTCGACACGCCATACGGGAAGCCTGCGGCCGCGGTGACGGTGGGATCGATCGGCGGACGACGCGTGGCGTTCATCCCCCGACACGGGAAGGACCACGAGTTCCCGCCGCATCGGGTCCCCTACCGCGCGAACCTGTGGGTGTGCGACCAAGCGATCGATCTCACGAAGTCCCGCGAGAACACGTTCTTCGACGGGCCGATCACCACGCACGTGTCGTTCGCCGACCCGTATTGCCCGGTGATGCGGCAGGGATTGGTCGAAGCCGCCGTCGAGCTGGGGATCGAGCATCGGGTCGGCGGGACGATGGTCGTGATCGAGGGGCCTCGCTTCTCGACACGAGCCGAATCCAGGATGTTCGCGACGGTCGGCGGCGACGTGATCGGGATGACG
>VAYF01000315.1 GCA_005883885.1 Actinomycetota bacterium
AACGTCCCGAAGGAAGAGCTCCAGGCGATCCGCGGCAACAAGATCGGGATGATCTTCCAGGACCCGATGACGTCGTTGCACCCCTTCTACAAGGTGGGCGACCAGATCGCAGAAACCATCCTCGCGCACGAAGACATCTCGAAGAAGGAGGCGGGCGCGCGAGCGGTCGACATGCTCAAACGCGTCGGGATACCGCGACCCGACGAGCGCGCTCGCCAGTACCCGCACGAGTTCTCCGGCGGGATGAGACAGCGCGCGATGATCGCGATGGCCCTGTCGCTCAACCCGGACCTGCTCATCGCGGACGAGCCGACGACTGCGCTCGACGTGACCGTGCAGGCGCAAATCCTGGACCTGATCGACCGCCTCCAGTCGGAGTTCAATACCGCCGTCGCGCTCATCACGCACGACCTCGGCGTCGTCGCCGAGCACTGCGACTACATCCAGGTGATGTACGCGGGCCGGCTCGTCGAGGTCGGTACGGCCGATGACATCTATTACCAACCGATGATGCCGTACACCTGGGGGTTGCTGAAGTCGATCCCGCTCCTGACGGCACAGGAAGAGCGCCTGCAGCCGATCCGAGGGCTCCCGCCGTCGTTGATCAACGTCCCGGAGGGTTGCCCCTTCAACCCGCGTTGCCCGTACGTCTTCGACCGGTGTCACGTCGAGGAGCCCCAGCTGCTGCCGGTCGACGGGTTCCACGCGGCCGCGTGCCACCTCTCGCTGGAGGACCGGAAACGGATCGTCCAGGAGGAGGTGCTGGAGCGGACGTGAGCACGACCGAGACCCTTTCGACGCCTCCCCCTGCGAAGCCGACGGTGGAGCCCCTCGTTCGACTCGAGGGCGTCAAGAAGCATTTCCCCATCACGAGAGGGATCATCTTCCAGCGCAAGGTCGGTGCGGTGCACGCCGTCGACGGCGTGGATCTGGAGATCTTCCCGGGAGAGACGCTCGGGCTGGTCGGTGAGACCGGGTGCGGCAAGTCGACGCTCGCGCGGGTGGTGATGCGCCTCCACAGCTTGACGGAAGGCAAGTTGTGGTTCGATGGCCGGGACGTCAGCAACATCAGGGGTCGGGACCTGCGCGACCTCCGTCGCGACATGCAGATGGTGTTCCAGGACCCCTACGCGTCCCTCAACCCGCGGAAGACGGTCGGCTCGATCATCGGCGCGCCTTTCCGGCTCCACGGAACCATCCCGAAGAACAAGGTCAAGGGCGAGGTCCAGCAGCTGATGGAGCTCGTGGGGTTGAACCCTGAGCACTACAACCGCTACCCACACGAGTTCTCGGGCGGCCAGCGCCAGCGGATCGGGGTCGCTCGCTCGCTCGCGCTCCGGCCCAAGCTGATCGTGTGCGACGAGCCGGTGTCGGCGCTCGACGTGTCGATCCAGGCCCAGATCCTCAACCTCCTCGAGGATCTCCAGAACGAGTTCCATCTGACCTACCTGTTCATCGCGCACGACCTGTCCGTCGTCAAGCACGTCTCGGACCGCGTCTCGGTGATGTACCTGGGCAAGATCGTCGAGACCGCGGAGCGGGACTCCCTCTACGCCCAGCCACGCCACCCCTACACGGGCGCGCTGATGTCCGCGGTGCCGGTGCCCGACCCGAAGCTCGCCAAGGCGAAGCGCCGGATCATCCTGGAAGGGGACGTTCCGTCCCCGATCGACCCGCCGTCGGGGTGTCGGTTCCACCCTCGGTGCCCGCGGACGCAGTCGCTCGCGAAGGAGCAGGGACTCACGGGCGAGCATGGCGCTCCGTTGCGGTTCGTCCCGAGGTGCCACGACGAAGAGCCGTTCCTCACCGACCAGGGTCCGGGGCACACCGCCGCCTGCCATTTCCCCCTCGACACCCGTATCATCCCGATGGACATCGATACCGAGGAACCTGGAGTCTCCAAATGATCAACGCGGTCGTCATCGTCCTGCTGGTGATCTCGTCGCTGTTCCTGATCATCACGATCCTGATGCACTCGGGTCGTGGCAGCGGCCTGTCGGACATGTTCGGCGGCACCAATACCCTCGCCGGCGGCACCTCACTCGAACGAACGCTCGACCGGATCACGGTCGTCACGGCAATCGTCTGGGGGCTCAGCGTGTTCTGG
>VAYF01000316.1 GCA_005883885.1 Actinomycetota bacterium
CGCGAACGCCTCGTTCATCTCGATCAGATCGAAGTCCGTGATCGCGAGGCCCGTCTTGTCCAGGACCTTCGCCGTGGCCGGCACGGGACCGATCCCCATCAGCTCCGGGGGAACCCCTGCCCAGCTCCACGCGACGATCCGCGCGAGCGGCTCCCGGCCCTCGGCCTTCGCACGCGTCTCGGACATCACCACCATCGCGGCCGCCCCGTCCGTGATCCCGCTCGAGTTGCCGGCCGTGACCGACCCGCCGTCGCGGAACACAGGGTTCAGCTTCGCCAGACCTTCGAGCGTGGTGTCGGGCCTGGGGTGCTCGTCCTCCGACACCGTCACCGGCCGGCCGTTGAGCACGGTCTCGACCGGGAACAGCTCCTCCGCCCTATGTGACGCTCCGGCGGCGGCCTTGTGCTGCGATCCCAGCGCGAACTCGTCCTGCTCTTCCCGCGTGATGTCGTAGCGGTCGACCAGGTTCTCCGCGGTCTCGCCCATCACCAGCCCGCAGAGCGGGTCGCGGAGACCGTCGCGGTACATCGCATCCACGATCTCCGTGTCGCCCAGCCGGTGACCGCGTCGCATCTCCGGGAACAGGTAGGGAACGCGGCTCATGTTCTCCATGCCGCCCGCGAGCACCACGTGCGCGTCGCCGAGCGCGATCTGTTGTGCGGCGAGCTGGACGGCTTTCATGCCCGAACCGCACGCCATATTGACGTTGTACGCGGCGACCTCGATCGGCACGCCCGAACGAACGCTGACCTGGCGTCCGGTGTTGGGACCGTTCCCGGCCTGGCGTGCGTGCCCGAGGATGGTCTGGTCGATCTGCTCGGGAGCGATGTCGGCGCGCCGCATCGCCTCCTGCGCTGCCAGCGTGCCGAGCTCGACCGCCGGTGTATCGGCGAAGGCGCCGAGGAACCTGCCGATCGGGGTGCGGGCTCCTTCGATGATGACCGCCGTCTCCATGTGCGGAGTTTACCGGCCGCCCTTCGGACGGCCGCCGGGTGTGCGGCCCAGGTCGCGCATCGCGCCGAGGATCCGCGCCAGCGCTGCGCCCCCGTCGACGGGCTCCGACGGGGGAACCTCGCACCGTTCCACCCGGGTGGGATGACGCGTGATCCAGGAGCGGATCGCCGCGAGCTCGTCGGCGCGCTCGCGCTCGGGGGGCGACCCGATCGGCTCCGGCGCGGGCTCGCCGTCTCGCGCGAGCCCGCCCTCGATCAGCTCGAGCCGCTCGCCTCGAGGCCCGCGCAGGACCAGCCGTCCGGCCGTCAGCCAGCGGTCGATCCGGAGTCGCCAGAGCGACTCCGCGATCGACCGGAGGCGATCGCGCGCGAGCGCCGCTTCCTCGAAGCGCTCGTCCGCGGCGAGGCCGTCCATCCGCGCCTCCAGCTTCGCCAGGAGGTCGCCCGGCTGGGCAAGGGCCGAGATCACGGTACGGACGAGCTCGCCGTACCGCTCGGGGGTGGTCCTGCCG
This sequence comes from Actinomycetota bacterium, assembly GCA_005883885.1. Classification (GTDB taxonomy): domain Bacteria; phylum Actinomycetota; class UBA4738; order UBA4738; family HRBIN12; genus AC-51. Next base: position 1,466 of record VAYF01000316.1, read on the forward strand.
TCGCACGGCGCGAGGCATCGGCCCATGTCGGCCAGAGCGCACGGCGCGAAGCGGGTCCGCACGCTCATGGACCTCGTGCACCGGCGGAGCCGGAAGACGTCCTCGATCGCGTCTTTCGCCTGCCGCGCCCGAGAGGAGGATCCGAAGGGGCCGAGATAGCAGCATCCGTCGTCCGCCGACGCCGTTCGCACCACCTTGAGCCTGGGCCACGCCTCCGTCGGGTCGAGCTTGAGGTACGCGTAGCGCCGCCACCGTTTGCCGTGAGCGTTGTAGGGCGGTTCGTGCCGAGCGATGAGCCGGGCCTCCAGCACGAGCGCCTCGGCCTCGCCGTTCGGCGTCGTGATCCCGCGCACGTGCTGCACGGCGCCGAGGAGATCCTGCACCTTCTTGCGCTCATCCCCGTAGAAGTAGGACCGCACGCGGGCACGGAGGTCGACGGCCTTGCCCACGTACAGCACCTTCCCGGTCCGATCCTCGAACAGGTAGACGCCGGGGGACCGAGGAAGCAGGTCGGCCAGGCGGATCTTGCCGAAGTTCGGTCGCCCCCGTGCCGTGCACGCCTCGCGGAGCTCCCCCAGGGTTCCGATCCCCAAACGGCAGCCGAGCTCGATCAGGCCGTTGAGGACCTCGGCGGTGGCCTCCGCGTCAGCGAGGGCCCGGTGGACCGGGATCGAACGCGTCCGGAAGTACCGAGCGAGCGTGGCGAGCCGCACGTTCGGTACATCCGGCCACACGACGCGCCTCGCGAGCCTGGCGGTGCAGACCGGCGGCCCCTCGAGAGGGTCGTAGTCCAGGCGCAGCAGGTTGGCGTTCAGGAACCCGAAGTCGAACGACGCGTTGTGTCCAACGAAGATCGCGCCGCGCGCGAACTCGAGGAAGCTG
>VAYF01000317.1:0-2596 GCA_005883885.1 Actinomycetota bacterium
AGGCGCCCTTGAAGCCGGGCGAAGTGCTCAGAGGGAACGCCAGATCGGCGTAGTACAGACGAGAGCCGTTCGTCCACGAGAACCCGTTCGGTCCCGGCTTCGGCCCGAACGCGAGCGCCGGGTCGCCGTGGGAGGACATCCCGTGCTCGAAGTAGTTAGGCAGGGTGTGGATCGGGCCAACGTGGGTCGTGCCGTTCTGGGCCGTCAGACCCGTGTAGGTGGGCTGGGTCCACGTGGCGCCGCTGTCGAAGGAGAAGTAGACCCCCGATATGCCGATGTCAGGGGTGAGGTTGCAGTTGCTGCCTTGGCACGGCGCGTTGTCAACCAGGTCGTTGGCGCCGGCGGCCAGCACCGCCGGATGATTGGCATCCATGGCGATCGCCGGCTCGTTGGAGCCGTTGGGGAGGTACGGGGTGACCGGACTGCCCACCGTTACTTTGCTCTCGGCGGACACCGCGCCGGCGGGCGCAGAGATCGCCAGGGTGGCCAACGTGAACGAGAGCCCCACGAGGATGCTTACGCGACGAACCGTCATCCGCTTCTCCTTCCGACGCGACTAGCGCAAGTTGATACCCCTCCGCACGCGCACGCAAACGACGGCGCGGCGCCCGGCCTCAGTCGGGCCGAGCGCCGCGGGTCACCCTTCGCTGCTTCGTCTGGTGCTGTGATCAGTAGCCGCCGGAACCGCCGCCGGAGCCGCCTCCGCCATAGCCGCCGCCGTTTGGCGCGGTGGGAACGTTCTGGCCACCTCCGCTGCCGCCGGAGGACGCGTTCGCCTGCGACACGATGCCGGTGACGGCCAACGCGCCGATCACGATCGCGGCTGCGAGCGCGAAGCCGCGCGCCCGAGCCGCCGATCGGGCAGGACCCGATCCACGAACCGCCAGCCGCGCAGCACCGACGATCGCTACCGTTTCCAAGATCGTGGCCAAAGCGTCGGAGTACCCGACCGGCAGGACCTCGCCGGCGAACTCACCGAAGGGGAGCCCGACCGTCCTCGAGGCGACCCACGTGGCCATGACGACGGCGTTACCCAGCACGCCCAGCACGAGCCACCAACGCGGAGCTCGTACGAGCGCAACGATCCCCCACACGACTTGCGCTATGGCGACGACGCCGAAGAACGCGAGGTTCTGAGCGTTGTCCTGTCCTAGGGTCGACGCAGCTGCGACATGGATCGCCCCGGCGGCGATGCTGGTCAACGCGATCACGGTCACGATGCGAACCGCGTTGCGATCTGAACCTGGTTGCGCCTCGGTCGCAGGCACCTGGGCCGGGCGTGGAGTGACCTCAACGTCCTCCCAATGTGGTTGTGCAGACATCGCTCGAACTCCTTCCTTCGCAGATGGATGGTCGGTCTCCGCTCGTGTCGACACCTCCGCCCATGTGACGTCCGCGTCCGGATCCGTCTGGATGGGGCTGTCACGCGGTCTGTCGACGCGAGTCACGGGCTGCAGCTCCGGCTCGCTGTCCATGAAGTATTTCGGATGGGCCCTATGAGCGGTTCATCCGTCGGCTCGACGGTGTGTCGGGAGCTTCGCTCGATGTCCGAACTATGTCGCGACTCGTTCGGCGAGGTACTTCAGGCTGATCGGGTAGCGGCACCTCGATGCCCATGTGCGTCGCGTCGAAGAACTCGAAGAACACGTCGGTCACACCGATCTTCTCGAGCAAGAGGTTGTCTGACACACGGTCTCGATCGCCGTGGGTCCAGGTGAACGAGGGCACGTAAGAGGAGCGGGACGCAAAGAGATCCGTCATTAGCGAAGATGGGTCCAGATGGAGTTCGGGCGGTACGTGTTCGGGTCGATCGAGATCGACGGTGTGACCTACGAGCACGACGTCGTGATCGAAGGTGGGCGGATCCGGAAGCGGAAGAAGGGGCCCTCGAAGGCGCTCCGCGGAAGATACGGGCACACCCCGCTGACCGCCGCCGAGGAGATCCCATGGTCATGCAGACGTCTCGTGATCGGCTGCGGCGCCTCCGGATCGCTCCCCGTTACCGATGACGTGACTGCGGAGGCCGAACGCCGAGGAGTGGACCTGGTCGTGATCCCGACGGTCGAGGCGATCGAGCAACTCCGTAGGTCGGGTGCGGACACGAACGCCATCCTCCACGTGACCTGCTGACGCGTTGACCGGCCGCTGCATTGGGTCTCTTGGCAGACGAGACGCGTCGCGACGCGATCTCGGGTCCGGTTGCGATCCCTCGAACGATAGGAGGGTCCGACCATTCCCCCGCATCGACGGAGACAGATACGAACGAGCAGATCCGCAGCCGGTGCCTAGTCGCCGGCCGGCACGCCAAGCGTGTCCGCGATGGCCTCGAGCGCGTCGCTCTCAGCGGGGCTGACGTCTTGGCCGCCCTCTCGATGCGCGGCCGCTACATCATGGGCCAGATGCATGATGAACCGCTTGTAGTCGTCGATCTCCTCCGGTTTCGCACTGCCATCCAGCACGCCGATCGCGTCGCGGATCTGCTGGAGGCAGCCTTCCCGGAGCTCCTCAGGCGTCCGGTAGCTCGTGCGCTCCAACTTGGGCTTCGCCGACACGACTTCGTCCAGAAGCTCGCTCTCGCCATGCTGCTGGCGGGCCG
>VAYF01000317.1:2653-4672 GCA_005883885.1 Actinomycetota bacterium
CGCGTGGCCTGCCTCACGGACGTGGGATGTTCGGCGGCATGGTGTGTCGATCCGACGAAGCGCGCAACCTGGCCACCGATGCCGCCGACTACGCTCGGATCCAATGGGTGAGCGGTCCCGCGAAGAGGTGGCCAGGAGGGCCGGGGTTGATCCAGGCTACGTCGACCGGTTGGTCGAGCTCGGGATCCTAGGCCCCGGTCAAGACGACGCCTTCTCCCAGGGTGACGTGCTGAGGGCGCGATGGGTGCACAGCTTGCAGGCAGCCGGCGTACCGCTCGAGGGGATGGCCGCCGCCGTCCGCGACGGAACGCTTTCGTTCTCCTACCTGGATGCGAGCGCGTTCGACCGGTTCGCCGAGATCAGCAGCACAACGTTCCGCGAGCTCAGCGAGAACACGGGGATCCCCATGGACCTGCTGAAGGTGGTTCGCGAAGCCGTCGGCTTCGCGTAGCCGCGACCAGAGGACCGGGTCCGCGAGGACGAGCTATCCGTCGTGCCGGCGATCCAGCTCCTGCTCTTGAACGGGATCCGGCCCATCGTGATCGAGCGGTGGCTCCGTGTCTGCGGCGACGGCCTGCGCCGGATCGCCGAGACCGAGACCGACTGGTGGCGGAGCGACGTCGAGCAGCCGCTCCTCGAGGGAGGGATGTCGACGGTCCAGATGCTCGAGGCCCAGGCTGAATTCGGGTCCCGGATCAGCCCTTTGATGGAGCAGGTGCTCGTGGCCATCTACAGCGGCCAGCAGGAACACGCCTGGAGCCAGAGCGCCCTCGAGGATGTCGAGGATGCGCTGGAACGCGCGGGGCTCCTCAGTCGGCTACATCGTCCGCCGGCGGTGTGCTTCCTGGACCTGACGGGGTTCACGCTACTGACCGAGGAGCGGGGAGACGAGGCGGCGGCCGAGCTGGCGGAGACCTTGGCCGCCGTGGTCCGGCGGCGCTCCCAGGAACATGGCGGGCGGCCGGTGAAGTGGCTCGGCGACGGCGTGATGTTCTACTTCCAGGACCCCGGCGAGGGTGTGCTGGCCGCACTCGACATGGTGGAGGGCGTCGCGACCGAGGCCCTTCCGCCCGCCCGGGTCGGGATCGACGCAGGTCCGGTGATCTTCCAGGAGGGGGACTACTTCGGCCGCACCGTCAACATCGCGGCCCGGATCGCCGAGTACGCCAGGCCGGGCGAGGTGCTGGTGAGCCAGGCGGTCGTGGACGCGGCCGAAGGAACGCCGGTGACGTTCTCAGGGATCGGGGCCGTCGAGTTGAAAGGGGTATCCGGCACCCTGCGCCTCCACTCGGCTCAGCGAACCGCCTGAGCCGTGCGGCCCTCCCTATACGCTCGCATCAGTCGCTCGGCCCATGTGGCATCGAGGTACTTGACGGTCTCGCGCATCGTGACGCCGGATGCCCGGTGCGTGCGCGGCACGATCCAGCGGTACACCTCGTCGGGCCGCGTCTTCGATGTCTCTCGCAGGACCCAACCGATGGCCTTCCGGATGAAGAACTCGGTCTCATCATCGCCCGCGCGAGCTTCTTGGGATCGACGCGGCCGCCCATGCATCGTTCTTGTAGGGCATCCGTCGCAAGAGCGTTTGCGGAAGACCACGCGAAGGCGTGGAATCCCGTGTATCAGCCGTGAGGGGAGGAGAACGATGGCGATACCACCGCCGCCGCCACCGCCGGCATATCCGGTGAATCTGTCCGTCGAGTACCCCGATCGACCGCTCGATCGGCTCACGACGGCCTTCCGTATCTTCGTCGCGATCCCGATCATGATCGTGCTCGGGACCGTAAGCGGGTCCACGTGGTCCTTCTACTCGTCGACGGGGACCGTGTACGTGGCCGGCACCGGGGGTCTGCTATTCCTCGGGCCGCTGCTGATGATCCTGTTCCGCCAGAAGTACCCACGATGGTGGTTCGACTGGAACCTGGAGCTGCAGCGGTTCACGAACCGTGTTCTCGTTTACGTCCTGCTCATGGACGACCGGTACCCTTCGACCGACCAAGAACAGGGCCTTCGCCTGGA
>VAYF01000318.1 GCA_005883885.1 Actinomycetota bacterium
CACCTCGTCGAGCTGCCGAGCCTCGACTTCTACCGGGCCGACAACCCCCTGCGGAAGACCGTGTTCCTCGACATCCGCGGACCGGTCGACCTGCTCGAGTACCTGATGCTGTGCACGGCCGCCTTCCCCGAGCCGCTCACCTTCAGCATCCGCGCCTGGCGCCATCTGCGCGGCCGTGTGCAGGACTTCGACATCGTGCACGACAACCAGTGCCTCGCCTACGGGCTCCTCGGCATCGAGCGCGCCGGGCTGCCGGTGCTCGCCACGCTGCACCACCCCGTCACCGTCGACCGCGAGCTCGACCTCGCCCACGCCCGCACCCTGCGCCGCAAGCTCACGCTGCGCCGTTGGTACGGCTTCCTGCGCATGCAGCGGAAGGTGGCGCCTCGGCTGCGCCGGATCGTCACGGTCTCGGACTCCTCGAAGCTCGACATCGAAACGCAGATGGGTGTGCCCGCCGACCGCATGGCGGTGGTGCCGGTCGGCGTCGACCACCTCCGCTTCCGCCCGCTGGCCCACGTTGCGCGCGTGCCCGGACGGCTGATGACGACCGCCAGCGCCGACGTGCCGATGAAGGGCCTCGCCCACCTGCTCGAGGCGGTGGCCAAGCTGCGCACCGAGCGCGACGTGGAGCTCGTGGTCATCGGCAAGCCCCGCGAGGAGAGCGGCGCTCTCCGCACGATCGACCGCCTCGGGCTGCGCGACGCGGTGCGGTTCGTGAACGGCGTCGACGACCAGCGCATCGTCGAGCTCTACGCCGAGGCCGAGGTGGCGGTGGTGCCGTCGCTCTACGAGGGCTTCTCGCTCCCGGCCATCGAGGCCATGGCCTGCGGGGTGCCCCTCGTGTCCACCAACGGTGGCGCCCTGCCCGAGGTGGTCGGCGACCACGACGACACCGCCCTGGTCGTGCCACCCGCCGATCCCGGGGCGCTGGCCGTCGCCATCGGACGCCTGCTCGACGACGAGCGCCTGCGGGCGCGGATCGGCGCCGCCGGCCGGGCGCGGGTGCTCGACCGCTACACGTGGCGGGCGACCGCCGAGCGCACGGCGGAGGAGTACCGCAGGGTGCTGGCCACGACGGTCCGCAGTTGCTGACCGTCGACTACGACCGGCTCGGGGTGCGCACCGGCGACCGCCTCCTCGACCTCGGCTGCGGCGCGGGCCGTCACGCCTTCGAGGCCGCCCGGCGCGGCGCGCGCGTGGTCGCTGTCGACGCCGACGCCGTCGAGCTCAAAGACGTGGCCGGTGCGCTGGCCGGCGAGGAACACGCGTGGGCAGTCAACGGCGACGGCTGCCGGCTGCCCTTCGCCGACGCCAGCTTCGAGCGCGTGATCGCGGCCGAGGTGCTCGAGCACGTACCCGACGACGAGCGGGCCATGGCCGAGCTGGCCCGGGTGCTGCGGCCGGGCGGAACGATGGCGGTGACGGTACCGGCGTGGTTCCCCGAGCGGGTGTGCTGGGCGCTCTCCGACGACTACCACGCGCCTGCCGTCCCCGGTGGCCACGTGCGCATCTACCGCCGGAGCGAGCTGGCCGCCAAGCTGCGGACCTGCGGGCTGCGCGTGCGCGGCTGGGCGCGCGTGCACGCGCTGCACTCGCCGTACTGGTGGGTCCGTTGCGTGGTCGGGCCGCAGCGCGACGACGCCCTCCCCACCCGCCTCTACCACCGGTTCCTCGTGTGGGACATCGTCCACCGGCCCCGCCCCGTGCGCGCCCTCGAGAGAGCACTCGACCCCGTGCTCGGCAAGAGCCTCGTCGCCTACCTGGACAAGCCATGACGCTCACGCCGCGGCAGCTCGCCAGCACTGTCGACACCATCGCGGAGGTCCAGCGGCGCGACGGGTGCATCCCGTGGTTCCGCGACGGACACGCCGACCCGTGGGACCACCTCGAGGCGGCGATGGCGCTCGCCGCCGGCGGGCGGCACCACGAGGCCGAGCGGGCCTACGAGTGGATGGTCGCCAACCAGCTGCCCGAGGGCGCCTGGGCCTTCTACTACCGCGACGGCGCGGTGGAGGACCCCACGCGCGACGCCAACTTCGCCGCGTACATGGCCACCGCCGTGTGGCACCACTTCCTGCTCGGCGACGACCTCGGCTTCCTCGAGGCGCTGTGGCCGACCGTCGAGCGGGCCGTCGACTTCGTGCTCGACCTGCAGACGCCGGGCGGCGAGATCACCTGGTCGCGCGACGCCGACGGGCGCCCGGGCGCGTTCGCGCTGCTGACGTCGTCGTCGTGCGTCCACCTGAGCCTGCGCTGCGCGATCGCGACGGCGGAGCGGCTGGGCCACGAGCGGCCCGACTGGGAGCTCTCGCTGGGCTCGGTGGCCTACGCGGTCGGCCGCGCCCTCACCGACGAGCCCGAGCGCTTCGAGCCCAAGGACCGGTTCTCGATGGACTGGTACTACCCGGTGCTCGGCGGCGTGCTCTCGGGCGATGCTGCGCGTGCCCGCCTCGGCGAGCGCTGGGACACGTTCGTGGTGCCGGGGCGGGGCGTGAGGTGCGTGGCCGACGAACCGTGGGTGACGGCCGCCGAGACGTGTGAGCTCGTGATCGCGCTCGATCTGTCCGGCCGCCACGACGACGCGGT
>VAYF01000319.1 GCA_005883885.1 Actinomycetota bacterium
ATCTGGATGTCGTTCCCGACCCCTTCATCGACCCGGAACGACAGCCGGTCGATCTTCTCGCCCAGCACCTCGGCGATCTTCAGCATCGCCTCGGCCTGCAGCTGCGTCTCCTTATGCAGCTGATCCGAGAGCGTCTGGAACCGACGATCGACCGATCCCACCATGTCGGAGGCCATCCCGGCTTCGAGCTCCTTGATCGATCGGATCAACTGACGGACCAGCTCGCCGTCGACCGCGGGCTCCGACGCTGCGCCGGCCGGAGCCAACGACGCCATCCGGTTCGCGAGAGCCTGCGAATCGGAACGGATCAGCTTCGCGATCGCGCCGGCGCGCTCGTCGATGTGGTTCATCATGCGGTCCTCGAAGGACTGTTGCGTCTCCGCGATGAGCTCATCGAGCCCGTCCACCGAGCCGGCCGCCACCGCCATCCGCTCAACGTTGCGCTCGAGGCTCGCGCTCGTCGCGCTCGAGAGGGCGAGGACCTGCTCGCCCAAGGTGCGCTCGAGTGCGGCCATCCGCTCCTCGACGATGTGCTCGAGGGCGGCCATCCGATCGTCCACGACCCGGACCAGCGGTTCAGCGTCGAGCACACCTTCGCCGGTCACGACCATGCCGTCGGCTCGGTCCCGGATCAATCCGCGAAGGGCGGTCGAATCCGAGCGGATCAGTTCGGCGAGCCCTCGCATCCGGGCGTCGATCGCCCGCTCCACCGACGCTCGCAGTTGCTCCTGCTCGCGACCGTGGAGCCCCACCTTCTCGCGGACCATCGCGATCTGCTCGGTCAGCTCCGATGCGTGCTCGTCGACGGCCTCACGAACGTGCTCGACGATGTTGTGGTCCTGCAACACGAACAGCTTGGCGTGCTCCTCGATGCGTTGGGCGAGCCGCCCGACCGTTTCCGTGCCTCCTTGCACGTAAGCCTGCATCGACTCGACGATCCGGGTGGTCTCACGCGTCATCAACTCCCCGTGGTCGCGGACCCGCCCCAGGACCTCGGTTGCGATCGCTTCGTCGCGCTGGTCGAAGTGCGCGAACGCCTCGGCGATGTGTCGTTCCACCATCTCCAACTGGGTCCGGACCGCCTCGACGCCGTGCAGCGTGGGGGAGTCGGCGATCTCGCGGATCGCGTGCGCGGTCGCCTCCATCGCGGCCCTCGTCCTGCGCTCGGAGTCCGTTAGCTCCAGGAGGTGATCCTCGAGGCTCGCGCTGCGGACGGCGAGCGCCTGGAACCGCTCGTCCGAGGAGGCGATCAACGACCGGATGGCCTGATCGCGGGAGAGGATCGAGACGATGCGCTCTTGCTCGGGACGCACGTCCTTCGCGGAGGAGCGCCATACCTCGCCGGCGACCTCTCGCATGAGCCCGGTCGCCTGCTCCTCGATCGCCCGGAGGCCCTCATCCAGACGATCGTCGACCGCGCGCTGCAAGAGCTCGGCGAGCCGAGCCTCCGGTTCGCTGATCACCGGTTCGGTGTGAACCGGCTCACGACGGGGGAAGAACCCACGCCGCAGGAGCCCGGGCTCCTCGGCGGAGGGGGAAGAACCACTCGTACTCATCGGACGCCTCGCTTGTCTGGGGCCGCGCGTGGTCGCCGTCCGCCGAAGCATAGGGCCGAGATCGAGCGGACTCACGTAGCCGACATGGGGAAATGCGCGCCGGGAGCGGGGGGCTTGGCGGCCACCCGACGGGGCTATACTGAGGCGCCCGGGGCCCCGACCTCGGGGGACCGGCGCCGAAGGCGCGTAGCTCAACTGGCAGAGCACCGGTCTCCAAAACCGGGGGTTGGGGGTTCGAGTCCCTCCGCGCCTGCGAAAGGGAGCAGCATGAACCGACAGATGAAGCGAGCGCAGGAGAAGGCCGAGCGCCTCCAGAAGGGGTCCGGTGTCGACCGGCGTGCCGCACCGCAAACCGCCACCCGCCGTGCGGCGCAGCAGGAGAAGCGGAAGCGAACCGGCGCCCGCCAGTTCCTCCGGGAGGTCCGCCTCGAGCTCAAGAAGGTTGACTGGCCGACCCGCAAGGAGCTCATCACCTACACCATCGTCGTCCTGGTCACGATCACGGTGCTCACGTCGTTCGTGTTCGCGATCGACTGGGTCTTCGCGAAGCTGATCTTCCACCTGCTCGGCTAAGGCCCCGGCGCGTCCGACCGCCCCCCTTTGCCGGGTCTTCCGCCACCGACCTATACTGCCCGCGCTGGGCGCGAGCGCGCCGTGAGGGCGCTCCGGGCTCCTTGCCGCTGTCCGCCGAGGCCGATCCCGGCCCGCTCCCTGGAACGGAAACGTAGAGGATCCATCGTGAACGACGAGCAGAACCCGAACGACGAAGAGCTTCGCGACGCCCAAGAGGCCGCCGCCGTCCTCGACGACGACGCCCTCGCTCGCGTCGAGGTCGCGACGCAGGTCGCGAAGGCGGCCGAGGTAGCGGAGGATCAGGCCGTCGCCGAGGGCGACTTCGCAGAGGCCGAACGGATCGACGAGGAGGCAGACGAGGTGATCTCGGAGCTCGTCGTCGAGGCGGCCGTGGAAGCCGAGACGGCGGAGGATATGGTCGAGGCGGCGCTTTCCACCCCGGTCGAAGA
>VAYF01000324.1 GCA_005883885.1 Actinomycetota bacterium
ATCGACGAAGACCAGCGCGACAGGCTCCGGCGCCGGGGGATGGACGCCCTCGCCCCCGTGTTGGAGAAGGCAGCCGACAAGGCCGCTTCGCGGCGGGCCGATCCTGCCAAGGCGGCCGAGGCCGAGGAGCGCCTGTGGTCGGACAAGGGCTGGCAGGCCCTGGGCGCCTTCGACCCCGACGAGCGGAGGCGGGCGCTCGACCTCATGGGGTTCGACGGACAGCTGGTGTTCGCCACGTTTGCGTCTGCGATGTTCACCGGACGGGACAAGGATCGGCTCTACGCCGGCGCCTCCGCGCAGAACCGCGCGATGGCCGACTTTTGCTCCGCCGACCCGCGGCTGCTGGCGGTTGCGTACGTGCCGCTTGTCGACCCGGTGCGGGCGACCGCGCTGGCCACCGAGGCGGTCGACACCGGCTGCAAGGCGATCATGACGCCGTCGACCGCGGCCGGCGAGCTGTCACCGACCCATCCAGACCTCGACCCGTTCTGGGACGTGCTCGCCGAGTCCGACACCCCGTTCGTGCTCCACGTCGGCGGAGGCGGACCGCTCCTCGACCGGGCGTTCCACAACAACGCGATGCCGGTGTCGGACCACCTCGGCGGCGGGGAGAACATCCGCTCCAAGGACTACCTCGCCATCCACCAGTCGCCCGAGGTGTTCCTCGGTGCGCTGGTGCTCGACGGCATTTTCGACCGGTTCCCGAAGCTGCGTGGCGGCTGCATCGAGCAGGGTGCGGCGTGGGTGGTGTCGTGGCTGCACCAGCTTCGCTTCGCTCAGAAGTCGTTCTCGCGAACCGAGCCGCCGCTCACCAAGTTGTCGCTCACACCGGCCGAGTACGTGCACAAGCACCTCAAGTTCACGCCGTTCCCCGGTGAAGATGTCGGGTGGATGATCGAGCAGGCCGGCGGGGACCTGTTCATGTTCTCCTCCGACTTCCCGCATCCCGAGGGGACCAAGGACCCGTTGGGCCGCTTCGAGGCGACGATGACAGGCACGAGCGAGGAAGACAGGGAGCGCTTCTACAACGCCAACATGGCCGAGCTGATGGGAACGAAGATCACCGTCCGCGCCTGA
>VAYF01000109.1 GCA_005883885.1 Actinomycetota bacterium
CGAAAGGAGCACTGCGATGGTGAGACGAACTGCTCTCCTGCTCGTATCGGCCGCGCTGTTCGTGCTGTCGACGGCGCTGCCGGCGGCAGCGTTCAACCCCGACACACGGGTCAGCATCGGCAGTCCGGCCGCCCCGTTCTCGCAGAACAAGCAGAACGAGCCCGCCGTGGCGATCGACGCGAACGATCCGACGATCCTGGCCGCCGGCGCCAACGACAACATCGACCTGGAGGCGTGCAACGCCGGGAACGACACGACGTGTCCGTTCACCCCGGACGTGGGGACATCCGGCATCTACTTCTCCTTCGACTCCGGCGGTAGCTGGATCCAGCCCACCTACTCGGGGCTCTCAGCGCGCGGATGCCTCGGCGTCGTGGGCGATACCGATCCGCCGTGCACGCCCGTGATCGGACCGATCGGGACCGTACCGAACTACTTCGAGAACGGCCTCGTCTCCGACGGCGATCCCGCCGTCGCGTTCGGCCCGACGCCCGGCGCGAACGGTGGCTTCTCCTGGGGCAACGGTGAGCGCCTGTACTACGCCAACCTGACGGCGAACAGCAGCGGAGGCGGCGTCGAGACCTTCCGCGGCTTCGAGGGGATCGGCGTCTCGAGTACCGATGACCTTTCCGCGGCTGCCGCAGGCGACAACGGCGCCTGGACGAACCCGACGATCATCTCGCGCCAATCCTCCACCACGTTCAGCGACAAGGAGCAGATCTGGGCGGACAACGCTTCCTCGAGCCCCTTCTTCGGGACGGTCTACGTGTGTTGGGCCGCATTCATGGGGCAGGAGCTCTCGCCGAACGCCGTGCCGGCCGGTCTGCAGGTCGCGGTCTCGCACGACGGCGGAGCCACGTGGCACCAGCACGCGGTCGGCGGCGCCGCGAACAACGGACAGCGGAACCCGCTGGACGGCTGCACCGTCCGCACGGACAGCAACGGCGGCGCCTACGTGTTCGGCATCGGAACGGTGTCGCAGGCCGGGCACCAGGCGTTCGAGCTGATGTCCAGGTCGACCAACGGCGGAGAGCGATCTGGCCCCGGCTCCGTCGGTGGACATCGCGAACGGCGCCCCGACCGGAACCGACGCGACCGACCGCATCGTGATGTCGTACGTGAGCGGCACGCTCGCTCAGCCGCACGTGTACTTCACGGAGTCCACAGACCACGGGGCAACGTGGTCGGCTCCGCGGACCATCGAAACGGCGGGTGACCGCGGCTACTACGCGGCGCCCGCGATCTCGCCGAATGGCACGGACGTGTACGTGGCCTACAACGCGTTCACGACGCCGTACCACGCCAACACATCGAGCCCGAACATGCTCGTCGGGGTGGTGAAGCACGCGGACGTCGGTGGATCGGGGACCGGCGCGTTCTCCCAGCTCCATCGGGGTACCCCCGGTGACGCCCGAGGGAGCAGCGCGAATGCGTTGTCGGCCGAGTTCCTCGGCGACTACGTGTACGCGGCCGCGACCCGGACGTACGGGGCCGCGGTATGGATCGACGCGAGGAACGCCGCCGATTGCCCGGCGATCGACGCGTGGAGGGAGTCGCTGATCACGGGCGGCACCGTCGCGCGTCCGGCGCCGCAGCAGGACTGTCCGGCGAACTTCGGTAACTCGGACATCTACGGCGGGACGTTCGCCGATCCCACCCCGTAGGGGCGGGATCGGTCAGCGACCATCGGAAGGGCGCCCGGCTTCGCCGGGCGCCCTTCCATGTCCCATCCCGCGGTAGCGCATCACGTAGGCTCTGCCGGTGCTGACCTGCGGGAACTGTGGGCGACAGAGCCCTGACGACTTCGCCTTCTGCCCGGCGTGCGCCTCACCGCTGGCCCCCCCGGCGGCGCAGCACGAGACGCGCAGGACCGTCACGGTCGTCTTCTGCGACGTCACCGGCTCGACCGCGATGGGCGAACGGCTCGATCCCGAGTCGCTTCGGCGCATCATGTCCCGATACTTCGACGAGATGCGGGCCGCGCTCGAACGCCACGGCGGCACCGTCGAGAAGTTCATCGGTGACGCGGTGATGGCGGTCTTCGGCGTCCCGAACGTGCACGAGGACGACGCGATCCGCGCGGTGCGCGCGGCGGGTGAGATGCGGGAAGCGCTCGTCGCGCTCAACAAAGAGCTGGAGCGCGATCACGGCGTGTCGCTCGCAGCGAGGATCGGCGTCAACACCGGCGAGGTCGTCGCCGGGGATCCGCAGGGGCAGACGCTCGTCACCGGGGACGCGGTGAACGTCGCGGCGCGGCTCGAGCAGGCGGCGGATCCGGGCGCCGTCCTGCTCGGCGGCGACACGATGCGGCTGGTTCGCGACGCGGTCGCCGCCGAGCCGGTCGAGCCGCTCGTGATGAAGGGCAAGTCGGACCCGATCTCGGCGTTCCGGCTGATCGAGGTCACGACCGGGGTCGCCGGCGTCGCGCGACGGCTCGACTCCCCGATGGTCGGCCGGGAGCGGCCGCTCGCGCAGCTCCGGCAGGCGTTCGACGCCGCCGTGGCCGACCGCTCGTGCCAGCTGTTCACGGTGCTCGGTGCGCCGGGCGTCGGCAAATCCCGTCTCGTTGCCGAGTTCCTCGGCGCCGTCCCGGGCGAGGCCACGGTGCTCCGCGGGCGATGCCTCCCCTACGGCGAGGGGATCACGTTCTTCCCGGTGGGTGAGGTCGTGAAGGAGGCCGCAGGGCTTGACGACTTCGACGCGCCGGAGGAGATCGAGCGGAAGATCTGCGCGATCCTGGGCGACGGCGAGCAAGGCGCCGCGTGCGCGACGCTCGCACAGCTCTTCGGTGCCGCCGACCACGACAGCGCCGCCGAGGAGACCTTCTGGGCCGTACGACGGTTCTTGGAGTCGGTCGCGCAAGCGGGTCCGCTCGCGGTCGTGTTCGACGACATCCAATGGGGCGAGCCGACCTTCCTGGACCTGATCGAGCACATCGCGGATTGGTCGCGCGACGCCCCGATCCTGGTGCTCTGCATGGCGCGACCCGAGCTGCTTGACGATCGTCCGGTGTGGGGAGGCGGCAAGTTCAACGCCGCGACGATCTTGCTCGAGCGCCTCTCTGACGCGGACTGCGGCGAACTGATCGCAAACCTACTGCGACGTGCTGCGCTGCCGGACGAGGCGCGCGTTCGGATCCTCGAAGCGGCCGAGGGGACGCCCTTGTTCGTCGAGGAGATGCTCTCGATGCTGATCGACGACGGCCTGCTCGTGCTCGAGGGAGATCGATGGATCGCCACCGGCGACCTGGGCGCCGTGTCCGTCCCACCGACGATCCAGGCGCTCCTGGCCGCACGTCTGGACCGATTGAGCGCCGATGAGCGTGCGGTGATCCAGCGAGCAGCCGTCGCCGGCAAGCAGTTCCACCTCGGCGCGCTCGCGGCGATGTTCGACGGCGATGGGATCGCCGACGTGCGCGGCACCGTGATGAGCCTGGTCCGGCGCGATCTGATCGGGCCCGACCGTTCCCTGTTGATCGGCGAGGACGCGTTCCGGTTCCGGCACCTGCTGATCCGCGACGCGGCGTACGAGGCCGCGCCGAAGGCGATGCGCGCCGGGCTGCACGAGCGGTACGCGGCGTGGATCGTGGACGTGGCGGGCGATCGCGTCGAGGAACAGGAGGAGATCGTCGCCTACCACCTGGAACGGGCGTACCGGCTGCACCAGGAGCTCGGTCCGCTGAGCGACACCGCGCGCGAGATCGGCCTGCGGGCGGCGAGGCACTACGCGGCATGCGGACGGCGCGCCGCCGAACGCGGCGACGAGGCGGCAGCCGCCACATTGTTCCGGCACGCGGCCGACCTGCTTCCGGAAGGACACCCAGATCGTCCGAGCATGCTGTACGAGGTCGCGCGGGCGTACGGCCACACGTTCGAACCTCGGCTCGCGTTCGGTGCGGCCGATGAGGCCGTGCAAGAGGCTGCGGCAGCGGGTCAGACGCCCCTCGGATGGCTCGCGCGCCTCGAGCGAAGCTTCGCGCATCAGTTGATGGATCCGCACGGGAAGTCGACCCAGGAGATCCGCGACGAGTTGGCTGGAGCCATCGCCTCGCTGGAGGAAGCGGGTGACGAGGCGGGGCTCGCCACGGTGTGGCGCCGCCGCGCCGAGATCGAGTGGATGCCGTGCAGGTTCGACGCCGCGCGGGAAGCCGCCGATCGGGCCGTCCAACACGCGCGGCGGTCAGGGAAGCGGTCGCTCCTGGTACACGCGATGGGCATCCGATCAGCAGCGGAGATGTTCGGGAACATGCGCCCCGAGGGAGTGCTCGCCTCGCTCGACGAGGCGGCTGCCGAGGTCGGACGGGAGGGCCTCTTCGGCCACATGATGCTCGTTCATCGGAGCTCATGCGCCGCGATGACGGGCGACCTGGACACGGCGCGGCGCCTCTCCGACGAGGCCATCGCCCTCGCGGGGCGGATGGGGGTCGGGTTCTTCGTCGCGGCGTCCTGCGAGTTCCGAGGGGACTTCGAGCTGCAAGCGGGAGATGCGGCGGCGGCCGAGCAGGCGTACCGGAGGCAGTACGAGACCTTGGACACGGCCGGAGACGAGGGGCACAAGTCCACCGCGGCCGCAGACCTCGCCCGCGCCCTGTACCAGCTCGACCGGCTCGACGAGGCCGAGACCTTCGCCCGCATGGCCCTCGAGATCGCGGCCGAGGACGACCTCGTTTCCCAAGCGTCCGGGCGGTGCGCACGAGCGCTCGTCCATGCCGCCCGGGGCGAGCACGACGACGCGATCCGTTCGGCACGCGAGGCCGTCGCGATCTTCGGGGATACGCAGAGCCCGGTCTTCCACGGCAACATCTGGATGACGCTCGCGGAGGTCCTGCGTGCTGCGGGTCGGAACGACGAGGCCGCCGGTGCAGCCCGCACCGCGCTCGGTTTCTTCGAACGCAAGGGCAACGAGCTTGCGATCGCCTCGACGAAGGCGTTCCTCGACGCGCTCGGCTTCTGATCTAGGCGGCTTCCAGCTCCGCGGGCTGGACGACGATCATGCGCGTGTCCGCTCCGCGCCATACGAGGACCCGCATCGGACCGCCGAGCGCCTCGCCGACCATCAGCCGCTGGAGGTCCGCGACGTCCTGGATCGGGATGGCGTCCACCTCGAGGATGATGTCGCCCGGGAGGAATCCGGTTCGCGCGGCGGGACTGTCGGCGACGACCTCCATGACCTCGACCCCCATCGAGCGTCCCACGGCGGCAGCTGCGCGTGGCGGCAATGGACGGCTCCCGCCGGTGACGCCGATGTAGGCCCGGCGGACGCGACCGTCGCGCATCAACGCCGAGATGATCTTCCGGGTCGCGTCGTCGATCGGCACGGCGAGCCCCAGACCGATCCCGGCAACGGCCGTATTGATCCCGACCACGGTCCCTCGGCCATCCGCGAGCGCACCGCCGGAGTTGCCCGGGTTGAGCGCCGCATCGGTCTGGATGACGTTCTCGACGAGCCTCGTCGCGCGGCCTGAGCTGAGGGGCAGAGCGCGACCGAGCGCGCTCACCACGCCGGCCGTCACCGAACCGGAGAAACCGAGCGGGTTCCCGATCGCGACGACCAGCTGCCCCACCCGGAGCCAGGACGCATCACCAAGATCGGCCGGATGGAGGTCGCGTCCATCGAGTCGAAGGACGGCCAGGTCCGAGAGCTCGTCGCGACCGACGACCTCGAACCGCTCCTCGTGTCCATCGACGAATGCAGCCGAACCACGCGAGGTTCCGGCGACGACGTGGGCCGAGGTGATGGCGAACCCGTCCGAGCTGATCACGACCCCGGAGCCTGCACCCTGGACAACGCCTCCCCGACCGGCCCGCTGGACGACGCGCAGGCTCGCGACCGAAGGGGTCAGACGCTCGGCGACCGTGGTGACGACCTGCGAGTACGCGTCGAGCGCCTCGTCGTCGGGTCGCGGCTCGTCCAGGAACGACATGGACCCAAGAACACCGGAACGGCGGCCGATATGCCCGCGCCTGTGGGAGGGTGGAACTCGGCAACGGTCGGACCTGGACGGTCCGGCCGGGAGGGGGGAGAACCGATGAACCAGAAGATCGACCCGTTCCTGTGGTTCGAGAAGGACGCGGAGGAGGCCGTGGACTTCTACATGTCCGTCTTCGACGATGCGACGATCGCGAGGAAGACCTATTACCAGGAGGGCTGGCCCGGCCCGGTCGGCGGGGTGATGACGATCGACTTCACGATCGCTGGGCAGCGGTTCGTCGCCCTGAACGGCGGGGCCGAGCCGGGGTTCACCTTCACATCGGGGATCTCGTTCGTCGTGAACTGCGACACGCAGGAGGAGATCGACCGGCTCTGGGACCGGCTTTCCGAGGGCGGAGCGCAACAGCAGTGCGGATGGGTCGTCGACCGCTTCGGGGTGACCTGGCAGGTCGTTCCTCGCGTGCTGGACCAGATGATCGGCGACGGCGATCCCGAGCGGGCCAACCGGGTCATGCAGGCGATGCTCCAGATGACGAAGCTCGAGATCAAACCCCTGGAAGACGCCTACCACCAGCGCTGACCGGCCCTGATCTCTATGACGACGTCAAGTACGAGCGCCTGGTGAACCTGAAGGGGACCCACGACCCCGCCAACGTGGTCCGGCCGAACCAGAACGTCGAACCCGGGTAACGTCTGCCGCATGGAGACCTGGGACACGATCCGAGCTCGTCGCAACGTTCGCGCCTACGAGGACCGACCGATCCCGCCCGAGCACCTCGAGCGGATCCTCGAGGCGGCGTGGCGGACGCCCTCGTCGATGAACGAGCAGCCGTGGGACTTCGTGGTCTGCACCGATCGCGAGGCGCTCCGGCAGCTGGCCGAGACCTGGCGCTACGCGCGGCACGTGGGTGGGTCGGCCGCGACGGTCGTCCTCGTCGCGCCCCTGCCCGCCGATCAGGACACGCGTGACTGGGTCTTCTACGACATGGGTCAGGCGACGTTGCAGATGATGCTCGCCGCGGCGGATCTCGGTATCGGGAGCTCGCACGCGGCGCTGGACGACCAGGCGCTCGCGCGTCACGTCCTCGGGATCCCCGAGGATCGATTCTGCGTCGGTCTGGTGGCGTTCGGCTATCCCGCCGACCGCCCGCTCCGACCGATCGAACGTCCGGACCGGCGTCCGGTGGACCAGGTCATCCACCGCGAGCGCTGGTGATCGACGACCCGATCCGCTGGGGTATCCTCGGCACCGCGGGCATCGCCGAGAGCTCCTTCCTCCCGGCGCTCCGCCAGGCGGGCGACGGCGTTCCGGTCTCCGTCGCGAGCCGCGATGGCGCGCGCGCCCGCAGCTGGGCCGCGGAGCACGATGTCGCGCGCGGAGTCGCGGGCTACGAGCAGGTCGTCGCGGACCCTGAGATCGAGGCCATCTACATCCCGCTGCCCAACGGTCTGCACGCCGAATGGACGATCGCCGCGCTCGAAGCGGGCAAGGCGGTCCTCTGCGAGAAACCACTCTGCGTGACGCCGGAGGAGGCCCGCCGGGTGCTCGGCGCGGCGGAGGCCGCGTCCGTCCCGCTGTGGGAGGCCTTCGTGTTCCCGTTCCACGAGCAGATCGATCGCGTCCGCGACGCGCTCGCGGGCGGGCAGATCGGCGAGGTCCGCGAGATCGTCTCCCGCTTCTTCCATCTCTTGCCGGACGATCCGCAGGACATCCGGGTCTCCGCAGAGCTCGGCGGAGGTTCGCTCTACGACGTCGGCTGCTACCCGATCCGCCTCGCTCGGTCGCTCTTCGACACTGAGCCGGACCTCGATCGAACGATCGCGGATGCGGTGTGGACCACCTCGGGCGTCGACACCGAGCTCTGGGGCGCGCTGATCTTCCCCCGCGACCGCCGGCTCCTGTTCTCGTGCGGCTTCGTGGCCGCGTACGACACCTTCAGCCGCGTGTTGGGGACCGAGGGCGAGATCCGCATGACGAACCCCTTCCACCCGGGCACGGACGACACGTTCGCGATCGTGCACGGCGACGACGTCCAGGAGCATGCGGCCGCCCCGGCCGGCGAGCACTCGTTCACGCCGGCGATGCGACACATCCACGCCGTGCTCCGCGGTCGGGAACGGCCCCGCCACCTGGCGGTGGACGAGGCGATGGGCGATGCTGCGGCGATCGCGACCCTGCTCGCTGCCGCCCGGCGAGGACTCAGGGCTCGCGCCTGATCGTGTAGATCAGGTGCGTCACCGCGTTGCCCTCGATCACGCGCGGGTCGTTGAACGACGCGGGCGGTTTCGCCACGTCGCCGAAGAACCGGATCCCGTCGCCGAGCAGCACGGGCACCAGCTCGACCCAGACCTCGTCCAGCAACCCCGCGTTCAACGCCTGCCCCGCGATCGACCCGGGGTTGAGACCCACGACCTTGTCCCCCGCCACCGCCCGCGCCTGCATGATGGCGCTCTCGATCCCGTCGGTCACGAACGTGAACGGCGCCTCCTCGGCCGGCGGTGTCTCGGGGAACGGCCATCCGGCCGGCGGCCGGTGCGTGAGGACGAACACCGGGACCCCGAGCGGATGGAGACCTCCCCACGCCTGCGTCTTGTCGAACTCCCCGCGACCCACGACGAGCGCTCCCGCGCTGTTCCAGATCTCACGCAGGTGTCTCGCGCTCGCCTCCGACGTCTTGAACACCCAGCGACCGCCCGCCGTCGGGAACTCGACGTCGCCGTTGAAGTACCAGTCGAAGAGGGGACCGACCTCGCCGGACGGGTCCGCGATGAACCCGTCCAGCGACATCGCGGCCCCCGCGTTGACCGTTCCCATCGTGCTCGCCTCCCGGGCCTACGAGGCCGTCCGGTGTTGGGCGACGTACTCGGCCAGCTTGTCCATGTTCTGCTCGAGGCCCTCCGCGGCTCCGTACTCGCGGATCGCACGCTCGCGGTCAGCCGCCGACGGGAACAGCGCCCTGATCGTGACGCCCGTCTTGCCGTCCTCGTCCGCGAATCCCACCGTCGTGAAGAAGTGGTCCGGCTCGCCCGGGTCGCCGTGCAGGTACGCGATGGACTCGGGCTCCCTGACGTCCAGGAAGATCACCGAGTTCGGGTAGTCGGTCCCATCGGGGCCGTGCATCGTGTGGCGCCACGTCCCACCCGGACGCACATCCATCTCGTGGATCGTGGTGGTGAACCCCCTCGGACCCCACCACTCCGCGATGTGGGCGGGATCCGTCCACAGCTTCCAGACGGTCTCGCGCGGCGCATCGAGCAAGCGCGTCGCGACGATCGCGCGCTCCGAGCTGTCGACCTCGCGGCCGGTGAGGAGCCCGTCGAGCTTCTCGAGGCTCTGCAGCCACCCCTCTTCCATCCCCGCGAGCGGCGCCGCCATCTCCGGGGAAGCCTTCGTGATGACCGCGTGCAGCGTCAGCTCGGTCTTGTCGCCGAGGTCGGCGAAGGTCGCTGTGTTGAGGACCTCGAGCATCGGGACGCCGTCCGGGCCATCGAACCCCGTCGTCGTGAACACGAGCCGCTGCGGCGGATCGATCTCCCTGAACTCGCCGCCGGTCGGGGACTCGGTGCCGTCGGGGGCGCGAACCGTCATGCGGAAGCTGCCGCCGGCCCGGAGGTCCACCTGGCACTCGGGGACCGTGAACCCGTGCGGCATGAACCACCGCGCCAGTTGCTCCGCCTCGGTCCAGGCCCGCCACACCAGATCGCGCGGCGCGGCGAAGATGCGGGTGATGCTGATCTCGCGAACCATCGCGTCGTCCATCACTGCTCCCCTTCTTTCCTGTTCGTCTGCCTCTGTGCCATCCTCGGCGCCTTGCTCTCGCCCTTCGCTGCGCCCTCGTGGGGCTCGGTTCCCTCGATCGCGCGCAGGTACTCGTCCAACCGGTCCAGCCGCTCTTCCCAGAATCGGCGGTAGTCGGCGAGCCAGTCCGCGACCTCGTGCAGCGGCTCGGCCTGCAGCTCGGCCGGCCGCCACTGTGCGCGGCGGGCGCGCGCGACCAGCCCCGCCCGCTCCAACACCTTGAGGTGCTTGGACACGGCGGGAAGGCTCATCGCGAACGGTGCTGCGAGCTCCGTCACGGATGCCTGGCCGGTGCTCAGCCGCGCGAGGATCGCACGCCGGGTGGGATCGGCGAGCGCCGCGAACGTCCTGTCGAGCGTGTCGGCCGTTGCCATGGTCACCTCGTATTCAACCCTCCGGTTATTTAGCTACTCGGTTATATATCGCACCGGCGCTCGCGCCGTCAAGTGACCTCGGTGTAGGGTCATCAAAGGTATTTGGACTAGACATTCGACCATTTGAGCGAGGAACTCGTCTGGACCTCGATCAGCTCGACGCCGCGATCACCGAACGGGCGGAGGCCGCGTTCTCGTTCCTGGAGCGCCTCGTCGCGGCTCCCAGCACCGTCGGGAACGAAGACGAGGCGCAGGTGATCGTCGAGCACGAGCTGAAGCGCCTCGGCTTCGAGGTCGAGCGTCTGTCGATCCCGGAGGGGATCGGCGACGACCCGCTCGCGGGCGTCCCGCAGGTGCCGCACGCGGGCCGGTACGACGTCATCGGTCGCCTCGGAGACGGGAACGATCCGTCGCTGCTGCTCAACGGTCACGTCGACGTCGTCCCCGCCGAGCAGCCCGACCTGTGGACGTCCCCGCCCTTCGAACCCCGCCGCGACGGCGACCGCATGTTCGGTCGAGGGGCCGGAGACATGAAGGGCGGGTTCGCGATGGCGATGCTCGCGGTGGATGCGCTCATGGCCGCTCACCCGGGGGCGATCGGTGGGTCGCTCCTGTTCGCCTCGGTGATCGAGGAAGAGTGCACCGGCAACGGAACGCTCGCGGCCGCTCGAGCGGGCGTCCTCGCCGATGCCGCGATCCTTCCGGAGCCGACCGGGCTGGATCTGCTGGTGGCCGGGGTCGGGATCCTGTGGCTGGACGTCGTGGTGACCGGTTGGTCGGCCCACGCCGAGGCGGCGGACCGCGCGGTCAACCCCGTGGATCTTTCGTTGCGGATCGTGGAGCGCCTCCGTGGGCTCGAGCGGGAGATGAACACCCGCATCGAACCGGTGATGGACGGCGTCGCTCATCCCTACAACGTGAACATCGGAACGTTCCGCTCAGGCGATTGGCCGTCGAGCGTGCCCGCGACCGCGACCCTCCGGATCCGGGTGGGGCATCCCTCGGCCTGGAGCGCCGAGGAGGCCGAGGCGCGGGTGCGCGCAGCGATCCTGTCCGCAGGCGAGGAGGAGCGGTGGCTCCGCGACCATCCCCCGGCGATCCGCGCCTCCGGGTTCAAAGCCCGCGGCTACGCGCTGGCCGCCGACGATCCGCTCGCCGAGCTGGTGGCGGCTTCCCACGAGACCGCGCACGGCGCGCGGCCTCGTGCGAAGCCCCTGGCCAGCACGACCGACGCGCGCATCTACCTGAACGACTTCGCGGTGCCCGCCCTCTGCTACGGACCGATCGCGCACGACATCCATGGGATCGACGAATCGGTCGAGCTCTCCTCGATCGTGGCCGGGGCCCGCACCCTTGCCCGCTTCATCGGCACCTGGTACGCGGATCCACCGGAGCATCGATGACGGCGCCGGTCCCGAGCATCTCGATCCTCGAGCCGCTCAAGCTCCGCAGCGGCGGCGAGCATGTCGCGGACCGGCTGGTGACCGCGATCGCCCTGGGCGAATTCGTCCCGGGCCAGCGCTTGCCATCCGAACGTGAGCTGGCCGCGACCCTCGGCGTGAGCCGGACGACGGTGCGCGAGGCTCTCCAGCGGCTCGCCGCGCTCGGTTACGTCGACGTCAGACGTGGCCGCACCGGCGGCGCGTACGTACTCCAGGGTATGGGTCCCGAGGCCAACGAGATGATCCGCCGGACCCTGCTCCCCGAGTGGTCGAACCTCGAGCGCGTGCTCGACTTCCGCCAGCTGGTCGAACCGTTGATCGCGCGAACGGCGGCCGACCGGATCGCCGCCGAGGACGTCGGCCCGATCCGCGCGGCGCTCGAGGGCTACCTCGCGGCAGGGGGCGACCGCGAGGCTTCCCGCGCCGCGGACGAGGCCGTGCACGAGGCGATCGCGGCAGCGACCGGCAACCCCTATCTCGCGAGCCTCAGTGCGCAGATCCGCCGGCAGATCAGCCTGGGCTTCGGCGCCGAGCCGTACAGCGCGGAGATCCGCGCCCGCGCCGTCAAGGATCACACCGCGCTCGCCGAGGCCGTGATCGGTCGACGCCCCGCCTCGGCGGCGCGCGTCGCCGGGCGTCACTTCCGCTTGACCGAGACCGTCCTTCGCGAGCTCGTCTCGAGGATCAGCGCCATGGCGGGTGAGGCATGAGTCCGCGAGGGCGATTCATCGTCCGCCGCTTGCTCCTGGCGATCCCCGTGATCGTCGTGATGAGCGTCTTCGTGTTCCTGATGATCCACCTCGTTCCCGGCGACCCCGTGCAGACGATGCTCGGGTTCCGCGCGACGCCGCACAACGTCGCGACCGTCCGGGAACAGCTGGGCCTGGATCGGCCGCTCCTCGCGCAGTACCTCACGTGGGCCGGCGGCTTGCTCCACGGGGACTTCGGCCAGGACTTCATCAGCCACGCACCCGTTTCGACGCTGCTCGCGCAGCGGCTGCCGGTCACGATCGAGCTGACGCTGCTGTCCATGACGCTCGCGGTCCTGGTCGGGGTGCCGCTCGGCGTCCGGGCCGCCGCGCGGCCCGGAGCCGTGCGGCACCTCAGCGAGGGGCTGGTCATCGCCGGGATCGCGATCGCCGACTTCTGGTTGGGGATCATGCTCGTGCTGCTCTTCGCCGGCATCTGGCAGGTGCTTCCGCCGTCGGGCTACGTGCCGCTGCTGAAGGATCCGATCCAGAACCTGCGGTACCTGGCGCTCCCGGTCGTCTCGCTCGCGTTCGGCGAGACCGCGTACATCCTGCGGACGACGCGCGGCGCGATGGATGAGGTGCTCGGCACGCCGTACATCTCGTTCCTCCGGGCCAAGGGGATCCGGGAACGTCGGATCGTCTACCGGCACGCGCTCCGCAACGCGGCCGCGCCGATCGTGACCGTGGTCGGGATCCAGTTCGGCGTGCTCCTCGGCGGGGCGATCGTGATCGAGAGCCTGTTCGCCCTCCCGGGCGTGGGGCGCCTGATCGTGACCTCGATCCAGCAGCGCAACTACGTGGTGGTTCAGGGCGGGGTCCTCGTCGTCGCGGCGCTCTTCATCCTGGTGACGCTCCTGACCGACGTGCTCGTCGGCTGGCTCGATCCGCGGATCGAAGAGGGGGCGGCGGCATGAGCGTGGCCATCCCCAACGTGCCGGCGAGGACGAGCCGGCGTCGGGGCATCCTGACCTCCCGGAAGGGACGCGTGGGATTCGCGATCCTCCTCGCCCTCATCGCGATCGCCGCCTTCGCGCCGCTGATCGCCCCACACGACCCGAACGCGATCGATGCCGCGCGCATCCTCGCTCCCCCGGACCTGGCCCACCCGTTCGGCTCGGATGCGCTCGGCCGCGATGTGCTCTCGCGCGTGATCTACGCGTACCGCGTGTCGCTGGGGGTCGCCGTGGGGTCGACGCTGCTGGCGTTCCTGTTCGGCGTCCCGCTCGGCCTGTACGCCGGCTATCACGGCGGTTGGGTGGACACCCTGATCATGCGTCCGATCGACATGGTGCTGGCGCTCCCCGCGCTCCTGCTGGCGGTCGCGCTGATCGCGATCATCGGCCCCGGCAGCGACGTCGCGCTGCTGGCCATCGCCGTGATCTACCTGCCGATCCTGGCGCGCGTGGTGCGCAGCTCGACGCTGGTCGTGGCGTCGCAGACCTACGTCGAGGCGGCACGGGCCCGGGGGACGCCCTCGAGGAGGATCATCACCCGCCACGTCCTGCCGAACGCGATCGGGCCGGCGATCGTGCAGGCGACGATCCTCATGGGCTTCGCGCTGCAGATCGAAGCGGCCCTGTCGTTCCTGGGGCTCGGCGCGCAGCCACCGACCTCGTCGCTCGGCGTGATGCTGGCAGACGGGCGCGACTTCCTCACGCAGGCGCCATGGATCGAGATCTTCCCCGGCGTCGCGATCGCGATCACGGTCCTCGCGTTCAACTTCTTCGGCGACGGGCTGCGGACGCGATTGGATCCACGAGGCGTCGCGCGATGAGCGACGCGATCTTGACCCTCGAGCACGTCGACGTGGGGTTCGACACGGACGACGGGAGCGTTTCCGCGGTGAGCGACGTGTCCCTGTCCGTCGCCGCGGGTGAGATCTTCGGGCTGGTCGGCGAGTCCGGGTGCGGGAAGACGACGTTGGCGATGGCGACGATGGGTCTGCTACCGGTGAGCGCCACCGTCAGCGGAAGCGTTCGCTTCCAGGGACGGGAGCTCGTGGGGCTCCCGCCTGAGGACCTCCGTCGCTTGCGCGGTGACCGGATCAGCATGGTGTTCCAGGACCCGATGACCTCGCTCGATCCGGCGTTCCCGATCGGCGAGCAGATCGCCGAGACGATCACCGCGCATCGCGACGTGCAGCGGAGCCACGCGCGCGACCGCGCGCTGGCGCTGCTCGCCGACGTGGGGATCCCCGAGCCCGAGCGACGATACGGGGACGCGCCCCATCGGCTGTCGGGTGGCATGCGTCAGCGGGTCGTCATCGCGACGGCGCTCGCGAACGAGCCGGCGCTGATGCTTGCCGACGAGCCGACGACCGCGCTGGATGTGACGATCCAGTCGCAGATCCTCGATCTGCTGCGCGACCTGCGGCAGCGGCTTCGGACCACGATCGTGCTGATCACGCACGACCTCGGGGTGATCGCACAGCTCTGTGACCGGGTCGGTGTGATGTACGCGGGGCAATTGGTCGAGATCGC
Organism: Actinomycetota bacterium; assembly: GCA_005883885.1. Taxonomy (GTDB): domain Bacteria; phylum Actinomycetota; class UBA4738; order UBA4738; family HRBIN12; genus AC-51. The sequence goes on from VAYF01000109.1 coordinate 14,779, forward strand.
GACCGTCTCCGAGATCTTCCGCGCGCCCCGCCATCCGTACACGCAGGCGCTGCTGGCCGCGCTCCCGACGCAGCACCAGGAGCCCGGCTCGCTTCGGGTGATCCCGGGACGGGTGCCGAACCTCATCGCACCTCCGCCCGGGTGTCGGTTCGCATCGCGATGTCCGCACGTGATGGACGTGTGCACGATCGTGCCGCCGCTCGCGCACGAGAGCGCGGATCACCTGATCGCGTGCTGGTTGTCCGAGGCGACGCGAGAGGCGGGCCGGCCGACGGGGGCCGCGACGGGAGGCGCGGCGTGAGCGGGCAGGTCATGGTCTCCGAGGAGGCCGCGCCGGTGCATCCGGGGGCCCCGATCCTGCAGGTCACCGGTCTCGTCAAGCATTTCTCCACCGACCGCGGCCTGTTCGGTGGCGGCGCGAAGCTCCACGCCGTGGACGGGGTCGACCTCGAGATCTTCCCTGGCGAGGTGCTCGCCGTCGTCGGCGAGTCGGGCTCCGGGAAGAGCACCCTCGCGCGCTGCATCCTGCGGCTGATCGATCCGACGGCAGGCCGGATCGTCTTCGACGGGCAGGACGTGCTGGCGCTGAAAGGCCGACGGCTCGCCGGCTTCCGGCAGCAGGTCCAACCCGTGTTCCAGGATCCGTTCAGCTCGATCGATCCACGCTGGCGCGTGGGGACGAGCGTGGCCGAAGCGCTCGACGCCTTCGCGATCGGGGCGAAGGCGGAGCGGCGGGCCCGCGTCCTCGACCTCCTGGACCGCGTCGGCCTGGACCCGTCCCTCGCGGGCCGGCGTCCACACGAGCTCTCGGGAGGACAGCGCCAGCGCGTCGGCATCGCCGCAGCGCTGGCTCCCTCTCCCCGGCTCATCGTCGCCGACGAGCCGGTCTCCGCCCTCGACGTGTCGGTCCAGGCCCAGGTCCTGAACCTGCTCGCGGATCTGCAACGCGACCTGCGGCTCGCGATCTTGTTCGTGGCGCACGACCTCGCGGTCGTCGAGCACATCAGCCACCGCGTCGCCGTGATGTACCTGGGGAAGATCGTCGAGACCGGGCCGACCGACGCCGTGTTCCGTGATCCGCGCCACCCATACACGAAGGCCCTCCTCGAGGCCATCCCCCGGCCCGACCCGGACCGGCGCATGGAGGGATCGGCGCTCCACGGTGAGATCCCCAGCCCGATCGCGCCGCCATCGGGGTGTCGGTTCCGCACCCGATGCCCGGTCGCGATCGGGCGGTGTGTCACCGAGGAGCCGGAGATGACCGCGTTCGGCGTGGGCCACACTGCTGCGTGTCACGTTGCCCGCGCCGAGCAGCAGGACGATCACCACCGTCCGTAGGGAGAGAGGAAGGAGCCGGCATGCCGACGGCGAGCGTCAACGGGATCGAGATCAACTACAAGCTGGAGGGCGACGGGCCCGAGACGATCGTGTTGATCAACGGGCTGGCCGACGATCTGGAGACCTGGGTGCTCCAGATGGACGACCTCCTCGGTGCGGGCTACCGGGTCCTGCGGTTCGACAACCGGGGCGTGGGGCAGACGAGCGCGCCACCCGGCCCCTACACCAGCCGCGTGATGGCCGACGACGCGAAGGCGCTGGTCGACGCGATCGGGATCTCGGGCTTCCATCTGCTGGGCACCTCGATGGGCGGCATGATCGCGCAGGAGTACGCGATCAACCACGGGTCCGACCTGAAGAGCGCGACGTTCTCGAGCACCTATGCCGCGCCGGGCCCGTTCTGCTCCCGCATGTTCTCGATGTGGCACGACATGGCCGGGCTCCCGATGTCGGTCGATGCCTACCTCGCACAGCTCAGCGTGATCCAGACGCACGACACGACCGACCGGCTGGCGGCGATCCAGGGCTTCCCCGTTCTCGTCATGGCCGGCGAAGAGGACATCTTGATCCCCGTCCGGCTCTCCAAGCGCCTGCAGGAGGGCATCCCCGGAGCGGAGTGGAAGACATCGGAAGGGGGACACGCCTGCATGTGGGAGCACCCGGCGACATTCAACCGGACGTACCTGGGATGGCTCGCCGATCACGCGTGAGCCGCGCACGGAGGAGGGGGATCACATGAACGGGAACGAAGAGCAGCGAGCCGAGGCCTTGGCACGACGTTTCCTCGGTGGGGACCTGTCGCGCCGGTCGTTCCTCCGGCGTGCGGGTGGGTTCAGCGTTGCCGCGATGAGCGCCACCAGCCTGGGCGCCGTGCTCGCGGCGTGCACCAAGTCGAGCGGGTCGGCCGCACCGAGCGGAGGGCCCGCGACCGGAACGCCGTCCGCCGGTGGGACGTTGAAGGCGGCGCTCACGGGTGAGCCCGACACGATCGACCCCGCGACCTCGACGATCTACACGGGCGCGCAGGTCTACGACAACATCTTCAACAAGCTGATCGACCTGGATCCTTCGAACACGTTCTACGGGCAGCTCGCCACCGCATGGAACGCCACGGACGAGAAGACGTGGGTCTTCGATCTGGTCGACACGGCGACGTTCCACAACGGCGAGAAGTTCGGCCCTGCCGACGTCGTCTACACGTTCGAACGGATCTTGGACCCGAAGACGGCGAGCTCGTACGCCCCCCTGTACAACGCGATCAGCAAGGTCGAGGCCACGGGCCTCACCCAGGTCACCTTCCACCTCAAGACGCCGTTCGGCCCGTTCCTCTCGAACGTCGCGAACAACGGTGAGATCGTGAACCAGAAGGCGATCGAGTCGAAGGATCCGGCGCGCAACGCGGTCGGCACCGGGCCGTTCGAGTTCGTCGAATGGGTGCAGGGCGATCACCTCACGCTCAAGAAGAACGACAGCTACTTCCTGTCGGGCAAGCCGTCCCTGGACGGGATCGAGTTCCAGTTCCTGCCGGTGAACCAGAGCCGCGTCGATGCCCTCCGGTCGGGAGATCTCAACTGGTCGGATGCCGTGCCGCTCCAGCAGCTGACCACCCTCAAGAGCGACCCATCGTTCAACTACGTCACGTCGGCGACGGCGGGGATCCCGGACTACATCGCGCTGAACACCGCCAAGCCTCCCTTCAACGACAAGCTGGTGCGCCAGGCCGTCTACTGGGCGCTCGACCGAGACGAGATCCGGCAGGTTGCGTACTTCGGCGCCGGCGAGTCCGGCATCGAGGAGGTGCCCACCGGGTCGAGCTGGTACGACGGGACGGCGCTCGTCACGCCGGACACCGCCAAGGCGCAGCAGCTCCTGCAGCAAGCCGGCATCACCGGGACGCTCGACGTCGAGTACCTCGGCCTGCCGCAGTACCCGGAGCTCCTGAAGACCGGCGAGGTGATGCAGCAGCAGCTCCAGGCGATCGGCATCAACATGACGATCAAGCAGGTGGAGGTGGGCGTCTGGTTCGACGCGTTCGTGAAGGGCAACTATCAGATCACGTCCGCGTACCAGGAACGGACGATCGATCCCGACAACTTCTACGCTCTGGTGGTCCACACGGGCGGCGACATCAACACGACGGGATACTCGAACCCCCAGGCCGACCAGTTGATCGACCAAGCGCGGACGGAGACCGACACGCAGAAGCGGTTCGATCTCTACAAGCAGGTCCGCCAGATCGTTTTCGAGGACTCGCCGATCGTGTTCGCCCACTACGAAACGATCAACTACCTGATGCAGAAGAACGTGGTCGGCTCGACGGTCAACCCGACCCTCGAGCTGCGGATGCAAGATGTTGGGTTCACGACGCCCTCGTAGCGGAAGTTCTGGGCCGCTTCTCAGCTCCTTCCCAGATTCCGTGGGTACCTTGAGGCCATGACCGACGAGATGAACCCCGTTGGGCACGAGCCCTGGACCGGCTACCACGCGGGGCTGCCGGCACCTCCGCCCGCCCAGCCGGGCGGAGGTGGGCCGCACCGAGCTCGCGGCTGGATCGCGCTCCTCGTCGCCATGCTGGTGTCGCTCGCGGTGGTGGGGAGCCTGCTCGCGTTCAGCGGTGGTCCCCGGACGGCGTCTCCGGCGATCCCGTCCACCGGCGCCACCCTCCCCACCTCCCCCGCGTCCGGTTCCGCGGGGACGAGCCCCGTCGGCGCCATCGTCGACATCAACACATCGGAGCAGGTGCTCGGCGCCGACGGTCTCCGTCCGTTGGGCGCCGGGACCGGGATGGTCCTCACGGCCGACGGCGAGATCCTGACGAACAACCACGTGGTCGAGGGCGCCTCCAGCATCCAGGTCACGATCCCGGGCCACGGCTCCTCGACCGCAACGGTCGTCGGGGTCGACCCGACCGACGATGTGGCCCTCCTCCAGCTGAACGGCGCGTCGGGGCTGCCGACGATCGCCCTCGGCGATTCCTCGACCGTCCAGGCCGGCGACCCGATCACCGCGATCGGCAACGCGTTCGGCCGGGGCGGGCAGCCGACCGCCACGACCGGCACGGTCGCGGCGGTGCATCGTTCGATCACCGCGCGGGACCCCTCGGGCACCAGCTCCGAGCGGTTGAACGACGTGATCCAGATCGCAGCCGACGTCCACCCCGGAGATTCCGGCGGCGCGGTCCTGAACGCCCAGGGGCAGGTCGTCGGGATCATCACCGCGGGCCCGAGCCGATCCAGCGGCAACGGCACCGGGTTCGCGATCCCGATCAACAGCGCGATCGGGATCGTGAACGAGATCCGCGCCGGCCACGGAAGTTCGGAGATCCTGTTGGGCGAGCGAGGCTTCATGGGCGTGGCCGTGCAACCGGTTGACCCGGCCACGGCGGCGCAGCTCGGGCTGAGCGACACGGCAGGTATCCTCGTGGCCGGCGTCCAGCCGGGCAGCCCTGCCGCGAAGGTGGGGATGACGGCCCCCGCCGTCATCCGCACGATCGACGGCCAGGCGGTCAACACCCTGGACGAGCTGGGCAACGCGATCCATTCGAAGGTCCCCGGTGAGCAGATCCAGGTCACCTGGGTCGACCAGCAGGGCCAGCACACCGCGACGGTGACCCTCGCGTCGGGCCCCGCCGTCTGAGATCCTGCCTCGCGCAGTAAGGTTGGTTCTCCTCCCCCGACATCCGCGAGACGACTGGAGGTCAACCGTGCAGCCGAAGAAGAAGGCGAAGCCCGCTGGGAAGAAGACCTCCGCGGCCGCGACGAAGCCCGTCGCGAAGATGAAGCCCGCCGCGAAGAAGGGTGCGGCGAAGAAGTCGGCGGCGAAGAAGGCCATGGCGCGCGGTGCGGCGACGCCCGCGCGCAAGGGCGATCTCATCGTGATCGACTCGTCGAAGGTCGGCTCCCCCGCCCGCGAGGGCGAGGTGCTCGAGGTGATCCAGGGCGCGATCAGCGTGAGCTACCGAGTGCAGTGGCCGGACGGCCATCAGAGCCTGATCGCACCCGGCCTCGGCAGCGCCCGGGTGGTTCCGGCATCGGCCAGGCAGCGGCCCACGCTCAGCTGAGCTCGCTCCCCCTCGGGGGCCCCGCAGCCCACCCGCTCACGCGGTCGACCTGGATCGCGACGACCGGCCCGGAGGGTGGGTGGTCGGCGTACGGCGGGTATTTCGCGGCCAACACGGTGAGCGCACGTTCCCGTTCGTCGGCCGACGTCACCTCGCGTGCCATCCCCGAAGCGCGCACCCACCACAGCTCCGACCAATCGTCGTCGTAACGATCCACCTCGATCTCGACCGCCGGGTGCGCGTGGATGTTCACGAGACGTTGGAGCGCTCGGCTCCGTTTCGCCTTGTCGTCGACGCACCAGTAGACCCGCGGGCCGTCGCCGGCGTCGATCACGGCGAACACGAAGGGCACGACGTGCGGCGAGCCGTCAGGCCGGACGGTCGCGATGCGTCCGACCTTCGCCTCGGTCAGCCTGCGAACCGCTTCGTCACGATCCATCGGACAACCGTATCGGCGGTTCCGACGTATCGTGGCACCCGCGATGCCGCACTTCGGGCTCCAGCTTCCCAGCTTCACGTTCCCGAACGTGCCGGACGCAGAGCTGTTCGAGCGGATCGCCGCGATCGCCGGCGCCGCGGAGGATGCTGGCTTCGACTCGTTCTGGGTGATGGACCACTATCACCAGATCCCGAACATCGGACCGCCGAGCGATCCGATGCTGGAGGCCTACACCGTGCTCTCGGGCGTGGCGGCGCGGACGTCGCGCATCTCGCTCGGCGCGCTGGTGACGGGCGTGACCTACCGCAACCCGGCGTTCCTGGCGAAGGTCGTCACCACGCTCGACATCGTGTCGTCGGGACGGGCGATCCTGGGGATCGGCGCCGCCTGGAACGAAGAGGAGTCCCGCGCGCACGGCTACGAGTTCCCGAGCACGGCCGAGCGCTTCGATCGGCTGGAGGACGCCCTGCAGATCTGCCGGTCGATGTTCACGCAGCCGCAGAGCACGGTCCGCGGGAAGGTCGCGCGTGTCGACGGCGCGTGGAACGTGCCGCAACCGGTCCAGCCCGCAGGACCGAAGATCCTGATCGGCGGCGGCGGAGAGCGCAAGACGCTCCGCCTCACCGCGAGCTACGCCGATATGTGGAACGGGTTCGGCGACGTCGCGACGATCGGCCACAAGCTCGAGGTCCTGCGCGAGCACTGCGATGCCGTCGGCAGGGATCCGGGGCAGATCGTGACGACCCGTCTGGGCACCCTGATCGTCGCCGGAACCATGGCCGAGGCCGAGCGACGCAAGCGGGTGTGGCAGGAGCAGCGCGGCATCCCGGACGAGTCGGTCGGCACCCGTCTGTGGTGGGGCGATGCCGACGCGATCGCCGGGCAGGCGAAGGCGATGCTAGACATCGGCCTCGGCGGGCTGCTGTTCAACATGCCGTCGGGGTCTTCGGCCGAGGACGTCCGGCTGGCCGGCGAGGCCCTCGCGACGCTCCGCTGATCAGGCCGGTCCGACGACCCCTTCCCACGGGTCGTAGTCGGCCTCGAGCGCTTCTTGCACCGGCCGCTCGTCCTCCGGCACGTGCCGGAGGTTCACGCGGATCCGCGTCCACGTCGTGCTCCGGCCACGCATCGGATCCACCATCACGTCGGCCGGCTCCAGA